>JAGXRU010000221.1 GCA_018335765.1 Alkaliphilus sp. | reverse complement strand
AAATATGGTGATGGCTCACTTGGGCGGGGGTATATCTATAGCTCCTCTTAAATGGGGAAAAATAATAGACGTCAACAACGCAAACGAAATGGGTCCATTTTCGCCAGAAAGAACTGGTGGACTACCTGTGGGTGATTTTGTCAAGCTTTGTTTTTCAGGTGAATTTACTTTGGCTGAAATGAAGAAAAAAATCAGTGGAAAAGGTGGATTAGTCGCATATTTAGGAACCAACGATGCAAGAGAAGTTGAAAAAATGATTGCAAAGGGTGACCGGAGAGCAAAACTAATTTATGAAGCTATGGGGTATCAAATTGCCAAGGAGATAGGTGCTATGGCGACCGTACTAGAAGGAAAGGTTGACGCCATTGTACTTACCGGAGGCATTGCCTATTCTAAAATACTTACTGAATATATAAAAGAGCATGTGGAATTCATCGCCCCTGTGATTTTACAGCCTGGTGAAGATGAAATGATAGCACTTAATGAAGGTATAAATAGAGTGCTTTATGGTATGGCGAATGCTAAAATTTATGAGGATGAGGTGAAATAATGATTAGACACTTTGACGATATATTAAGAATAGCAAAGGAAAGAGGGCCTAAAACAATAGCTGTTGCAGTAGCACAGGATTTAGAAGTGTTAATTGCAGTAAACGAAGCAAAAAAAATGGGAATAGCTGATTCGATATTGGTGGGTGATCAGGAAAAAATCGAAGAAATAGCGAAGAATAATGGTATTGATATCAAAGAATTTGCTGTTGTTGATGTCAAAGATATAACACAAGCATCTAAAAAAGCTGTTGAGTTGGTGTCAATTGGAAGGGCACAAATTGTTATGAAGGGATTAGTAGATACCTCCGTCGTTTTGAAGGCGGTTTTGGACCCGGCGGTCGGCTTAAGAACAGGAAATACCTTAAGTCATACAGCGGTTTTTCATGTGCCAGGCTATGACAGATTGATATTAGTCACTGATGCCGCAATGAATATAGCGCCGAATCTTGAGGTAAAAAAACAAATAATTGAGAATGCTGTCAAGGTGGCTCACGCATTGGATAATGAAGAACCAAAGGTTGCTATAGTGTGTGCGAAAGAAAAAGTTGATCCAAAAATGCCGGCTACTATAGATGCTCAGCAGCTCGAAGAAATGAACAAGGCAGGAGATATCACGGGTTGTATCGTTGGTGGGCCCTTTGCACTGGATAACGCAATATCAGAAGAAGCAGCAGCACATAAGGGTATAATACATCCGGTGGCTGGAAAAGCAGATATTCTTTTGGTACCAACGATAGAAGCCGGGAATGTACTATATAAATCAATGGTATTCTTTTCAAGAGCCAGCAACGCAGGATTGATTGTGGGAGCGAAGGCTCCAATCGTACTGACATCCCGAGCGGATAGCGAAATTGCAAAACTAAATTCTATCGCTCTGGCAGTCCTTATGGCAGCAAAAAATGATTAAGGAGTATTAATAAGCGGACAGGAGTTTTGTTCCTACAGTGATAATGAGATAACTTCATAGAAAGTGAGGTAATTGAAAAGATGACAGAAGTCTTTAGAATACTAGCCATAAATCCAGGATCAACTTCCACTAAAATAGCTATTTTTGACAATGAAAAGTCAGTTTTGGAAATTGTATTAAGACATTCAACAGAAGAAATTAATCAATATGCAAGAATATCAGATCAATATGAATTTAGAAAGAATGTCATACTAGATAACTTGAATGAAAACGGAATAAATATCACAAAACTCAGTGCCGTTGTCGGCAGAGGAGGGCTGTTAAAACCTATTGAGGGTGGTACTTATGCAGTTGGCGATAGAATGCTGGAAGACTTGAAGGTGGGTGTGTTGGGAGAGCATGCATCTAACCTTGGAGGAATACTTGCAAATGAAATTGCTAAGCAATTGAACATCCCTGCTTTTATTACTGACCCCGTGGTAGTAGATGAGTTAGACGACATTGCCAGAATATCAGGTATGCCTGAAATCCCCAGAATTAGTATATTTCATGCCTTGAATCAGAAAGCAGTTGCCAGGTGTGCAGCAAGAGAACTCGGGAAATCCTATAGTAGCTGTAACGTAATAGTAGCTCATTTGGGTGGAGGAATATCTGTCGGAGCGCATAAGCAGGGCAAGGTTGTGGATGTAAACAATGCTCTTGACGGAGAAGGACCCTTTTCGCCGGAGAGAACGGGTGGACTGCCGATTATGGACATGGCGAAGATGTGCTTTTCCGGTAATTATACAGAGGCAGAAATTAAGAAAATGTTAAAGGGTAATGGTGGTCTTGTAGCATATCTAGGCACTAATGATGGCAGAGAAGTAGGAAAGATGATACAAGAGGGAGATAAATACGCTGAATTAATTTATAAAGCCATGGCTTATCAAGTGGCTAAGGAAATAGGAAGTTGTGCAGCCGTGCTTAAGGGCAAGGTGGATACCATAGTTCTGACAGGTGGTATAGCCTACGATAAAGATTTTGTGAAATGGGTTTCTGACAGGGTGTCCTTTATAGCTCCTATAGCAATATATGCAGGAGAAGAGGAAATGACAGCTTTAGCAGAAGGGGCGTTAAGAGTACTTAGAGGTGAAGAAGAGGCAAAAATATATGAATAAATATATTGAAGGTTGATAATATGCTAAATGATAAGAGAATACGAGTAATTATAGGTCACTATGGCAGTGGGAAAACTGAATTTGCGGTTAATTATGCAATGAAATTGGCTCACTTTGGTAAAAAAGTAGCCTTGGCAGACCTTGATGTGATAAATCCATATTTTAGGAGTCGTGAAAAGCAAGAAATGCTTGAAGCAATGGGTGTTGTTGTTTTAGGAAGCAGCTTAAAGGGTTCGTTGGGATCTGATTTGCCAGCTGTTTCATCAGGAATTCTAGGCCCATTGCAGGATGAAACATATGATGTAATATTAGATGTAGGAGGAGACTCCGTGGGTGCTAGAACTTTGGGTAGGTATCATAGCTATTTTCAAGAAGGGTTATACGATATGTTTTGCATACTCAATACCAATAGACCAGGCACACATGA
>JAGXRU010000220.1 GCA_018335765.1 Alkaliphilus sp. | reverse complement strand
ATTTGCAGTAGGGTCACCTGTGGATTGGATATAAGCTGCAGTCCAAGGGTTACCCATCGAGTCTGAAGGATATATGGCTCTATCTCTGATTGCATAGATTGAATCCATGTCAGACCGTTTTATTTCCTCAATATCAGCATTTTTCGTCAACATATGCACCATTGTGCAGATCATTTCCCAGTGAGCCAGTTCCTCTGTACCAATATCTGTCAATAATGCTTTTGCAATTTTGGTAGGCATCGAGAATCTTTGATGAAGATATCTTAAAGACGCAGAAAGTTCTCCATCCGGTCCGCCGAGTTGAGTCATCATATTTCTTGCCATTCTTGGGTCTGTACAGCTAACCCTCACAGGATATTCTAATTTTTTTTCGTAGATCCACATTCGATTATTCCCCCTCTAGTATTCTATTTCCCAAGGCCAAGGTTCATCTATCCACTGCCATGGATATTGGCTTTGGGAGAATCCAAGGTTTAATAATGGTCCATAAATACTCTCATACTGCCTTCTTAATATAGCAAGTTGGCAAACATAAGCATTATAATCCATTAATGCCCTTTGATCCATTGGATGTGTATCTAAATATAAATTTAAATCTACGCAGGCGAACTGAATTTCCTGCATTTTTCTTAGCATATTTATTTTTTCTTTGTGCATTTCCTTTCCTCCTTATTTCTTTACTACTTCTTCATAATAAAATGCTGGCCAAGGTTTCACTAATTCTGGAAATAGCGTTCCCACCATCAAAGCTTGCTCCAATGAATATTTCAGACTATATATTTGATAGGGTACATATGCTTTAGCCATCATGTATCTCAGCTGTTCTAAATTTTCTTGCGTAAATCCATTATCATATTGACACATTTCTAAATGACTCAATGTATACTCCTCCTCTTGGTTTAATAAACCACTATCGCAATACCATAATATTCATAAATAAAAAAATAGCCACTGTTTCAGCGACTATTAGATTGAAAAATTTAGACAATGTATTATTCTATTGTTGATCATCACGATGTTTTTTTACTCTCTCATATGAATCTCTCGATTCATTGGTATATTCATTCAACCTTCTTAAATTTATTATCCATAGATATATTACAAATGGGATAAATAGAATCATTAGAATTGGAATTCTAGACATTAAGATAAAATTAAATATACCATGAAATATCATAGGTACAACTAAAGCCTTCCTTAAATAAGACTTTCTTTCTCTCTCATTCCCTGAAAATTTAGAGAGAGAAAGATAATAGCCCATAGTTACGCCAAATAACATATGTGCAGGGACTGAAAGTATTCCTCTATATAAGCCAACCATAGGATTAGAAGAAAATCTAAATACCACATACATTATATTTTCCACTGTCGCAAAACCCAATGCTGCAAACACAGCGTAGACTATTCCATCGAGTTTTTCATCAAAAGCCCGATGCTTATATGCAACCTTTAATACTACACTTCTCTTGAAAAACTCTTCTGTAAATCCAGCAACTATAAATGCAGTATAAGCCGCACTAAAAATTCCCCCAAAAACATTTATTGACATCAACATTCTCTCTACAAGAACTGTTGGAATAACAATCAAGGCACCCGAGAGAAATACCTTAATCAATAAGATTGGCGGTTCTTTGTCATATCTGTCTGTTAAGTAAACAGCCATTGCCAAAGCGATACCTGGCGCTATAGCAATAATCCATAGTCTGGTTATCATAGATAACATCCTTTCAATCATATTCTATATATTATTTGACTATGGGAGTTTTTTAAAGTAGGTATTTTTTTGAAATAAATTAGGAACTTTTATCTATTTTAAATTTCAATTTTCGCCAATAGCATTTTTGTCATATTGAACTTAACTATCTTTATACAAATTCAATATTGTATTAAAAATTACTGTTTTATCTCACATCTTTAATATTTTTCATTAATATATTTATCAATAACAGATTTTTTTCTCACCTCTAGAAATATACCTTCGTCTCTTAATCTTTGCAAAAGCCAACTACTAATTGAATGGAAAATTACATTGTCATAGTCATGTAGCACAATCTCAAATAGTTTGTCTTTTAGAAACGCTGATTGAACTTTAATAAAATAAGCCTCCACATTATTAAATTTAAGGTATTCTAACAATTTAACAGTAGCGTTATCTTTCTGACTGTAGTAATATTGTGAATCCTTCTGGAGTCTAAGGGCTAGTTGAGGATGTTTAGCTTGAAGTTTTGCACCCTTTGATTTCATGCAGCTATACTTAGCTAACATATTGTAATATTGATAATTGTAGATTCCCTTTTCAAAGGAATCAATTCCATTGTTAAAAGGTTTCAAATTTAATCTTTGGATAAATTTATAATGTTCTTCTAAAAATTTTTTTTTTGTAATATCGCCCTT
Source organism: Alkaliphilus sp. (assembly GCA_018335765.1). Classification (GTDB taxonomy): domain Bacteria; phylum Bacillota; class Clostridia; order Peptostreptococcales; family Thermotaleaceae; genus JAGXRU01. Next base: position 1,719 of record JAGXRU010000220.1, on the reverse strand, counting down.
CTTAAACTGTTTAATCAAAGATTCTCTATTCTTGAAAAACTTATCAAGTACACTTTCTTCAACTCTAAAGACCATTTATGCACCTTATTTCTTTAATTGTTATTAGTGATTTTCTAAAAAGTAACTATCATTCTCTTAACGCATTGATTTCTTGCAGACTTATTAATAATTTCAACCAGATGAAGGATATATCATATTTTCACCTGCACTACTATTTTACCCTTAATACTCAAAAAAACAAAGCCAAATAATCATAGACCAACCTATTTCCAAAAATTTCATTATTACAAATCAGTTTTTTCCAGTGAACAGTTCTGATTTAATAATAGTAAATTGAAGCTAATTATGATTGAACGATGACTTTAAAAGGAGAAAAATCTAAGTAATCACAAGACGCAAGATAATATTCTACACCATTAAAATTTCCTTTTAATCCACCGTCAAAAGCTTCCGCTCCATGTAGATGTCCATAAAAAACCTTCTTAACTGCATAGTCTTCATAAATATCTGTAAAGCCCGATGGTTCAAATTTATCGTTTGTAGGAGGATAATGAGTGATTGCATATATATTATCCCTTTTATCCTTAACAGCCTTATCAAAAGAAATCTTTAATCTCATCAATTCTCGTTCATAAATCTTTTTATCCTGCTGTGTGAATTTTTGATTATTGGGACAAATCCAACCCCTCGTACCGCAAATAGCTATGTCTTCAACCATACAATAGTCATTTTGTAAAAACAACATATTTTCATAGAGACTATTCAATCTTTTTACAGAGCTCCACCAATAGTCATGATTCCCTCTAAGAAGTATTTTTTTGCCCGGCAATTGATCGATATAATCCAAATCCACCATTGCCTCCTCGAGCGTCATTGCCCACGAAATATCTCCTAGAACCAAAACCGTATCAGAGTAACCAACAAGATTAGTCCAATTATTCCTTATTTTCTCCGAGTGGGTTACCCAATTTTCTCCAAATATATCCATAGGTTTATTGGTTGACCCACTTAAATGCAAGTCTCCGATTACATATATTGCCATTTTCTCGCCCACTCTCTTTATAATATTAATTTGGGGTTGTTAACTGTCAAAGTATGTATCTAAGTATGAATATTTTTCCCCATCCTTTGTCCACCCTAATATCGCGTTCATATTTACATTATGAGCAGCAGTAAATATGGATTTATCTACATTTTTGATATTTTTCTTCATTTGGCTTATTAAGTTTTTTATTTCATACCTTTTATTGGCTGTTTTCTCTGCCGCCACCATGCATGCACAGTTTAAAGGCCATAATCCGTTTTCTTGAGTAAATTGTTCAATAAAACTCTCCTCTATATTATATAGAGGCCTTATTAGTTCTAGTCCCTGAAAATTAGTTGATTTTAGTCTTGGTAGCATGGTCTTGAAATTTCCTGTATATAAAAGATTCAGCATGGTAGTTTCTATTACATCATTGAAGTGGTGACCTAGTGCCATCTTAGTGCAATTCAATTCTTTAGCCTTATTATATAATGCTCCCCTTCTCATTTTTGCACACATAAAGCAAGGATAATCCTTTGCAATATTATCCACAATCTTAAATATTCCAGACTCAAAAATTGTTACTGGAATGTCTAAATATTTACAATTCTCAACCATTAATTTTTTTATATCAGGATGATAGCCAGGATCCATAGCCAAAAACTCTAAATCAAAATTCACTTCTTTATGATGTC
>JAGXRU010000219.1 GCA_018335765.1 Alkaliphilus sp. | reverse complement strand
TCATTCATGATCATCTCTGAGTCTTGCGGTGGATCATCAATCACCACTACCACACCTTGGCCCTTGACGCTTTTTAACCCTGCTATAATTTCATATTTTTCTAATTCATCACTAAGGTTTTTAACTAATACATCTTCTTTAGACTCTGACTCCTCGATCTCTCTAATTTTTGCTTCCAATGATGTGATTTCAGTTAGAAGCTGTTGCCTTTCTTCTCTTACCTTCTTCAGCTCTGATGCTAATTGCGATGCTTTTTGAGCTGGTGCTATTCCGTCTAATAGGTTTTCCTGTACACTTCTAAATTGAAGAGCCAGAACCAGTCCTAAAACAACACAAACTATCCCAACAGCTAGTTGTCCTTTGATTCCTTTCATTTAATTCCCTCCTATTCTACAGGTCTATAGCTTGGATAGCCTTCATGACTTATATCAATAACACCTCTGCTAATACCCTTCATTGCGAGATCCTCTAAAATACTACTCATTACCATAAACTTATAGCTCAAATTATCCGCATTACCTATTATACTTGTCAACTGATTGCTAATATTTATTCTTATATCATCAGTATTTGTTAAATCTATTTCCATGACTGATAATCCTTGAATTTCAATTGCAGATATGATCTCTACTAGTATCCCCATCTGTTGCTTGTCCTTAACACTTAAAACATCTCCTTCATTAAAATTATCGAAATCAAGTCCCTTAACTAATACCAGATTTTCATGATCTTGTAGAGTTTCAAGAACATATCCTTCATTATCTATTATAATGTAATTTTCAACAAAAGGAATAGCTGCATATCTTTTTCTTTCCTCTATATCGATTTTAATTTTGTTTGGCAATATTCTTTTTGCATTGGCTTTTTTAATATAGGGATGTTGTATTAGATTTTCTTCAATAGTACGTATTCTTTCCCTAAATATATTATTGCCTAGTGTAATGCCTGACGTGTAAACTATTGAGTCTTTAGTTAATATTTTATGTCCGCTTACTTCAATTCTATTAACCGAAAAAATATCAGTATTAAAAGTAATTATTGCAGCTATCACTAAAATAAAAATAAGCACCATGAAAATCGTAGTTTTTTTCTTCCTTTCTATTCTCTTTTCAAACTCAGTCTTGTTCATTCATATCACCCTATAATGGTTTGTCCTAGTCTTGTTTAAAATATAAGAGCAGCAATCGCTGTCTCTTAATCTATTCGCCTTATGTCACTTCCTATCTGTTGAAGCATGTTGTCAAACCTATCATAGCCTCTTTCAATATGCCAAATATCATCTACAACAGTCTGTCCTTTTGCAACTAGACCTGCAAGCACTAGGGCTGCTCCACCTCTCAAATCCTTCGAACACACATTGGCCCCTGTAAGATTTTTTACACCTCTAACAACAGCAACTCTACCATCTATTTTTACTTTAGCACCCATTCGCGCTAGTTCATCCACATGCTTATACCTATTCTCAAAAATTGTTTCAGTTATCATGCTCGTTCCTTTTGCTATTGTCATAAGTGCCATAAATTGTGCTTGCATATCCGTAGGAAATCCAGGATATGGCAAAGTCTTGATGACATCAATAGACTTTAATCTCTCTGGTGCGATAAGTTTAATTCTATGTTCATTTTCTAAAACAAAACACCCTGACTCCTTAAGTTTTGAAATAACAGGTCTGATATGATCAACAATCACATTGGTAAGAGTTATCGTCCCCTGAGTTATAGCTCCTGCTACTAAAATCGTGCCTGCTACTATTCTATCCGGAATAATTTTGTGCTGTGTATTCTTTAATGTTTTTCTTCCTTCAATAACGATTTCGCTAGTTCCAGCACCATGGATTTTTGCCCCCATGCCATTTAAAAAATACTGCAAATCAACTATTTCTGGTTCCTTTGCAGCGTTTCTAATTTTAGTAGTACCTTTCGCCATAACTGCAGCTAACATTGTATTCTCTGTAGCTCCTACACTTGGATAATCCAATTGTATTTCACATCCATTTAAGTTAGCAACTTCACACTCTAAAAAACCATGGGATTCAACTATTTTTACTCCTAGTTCCTTTAATGCTTTAATGTGAAGATCTATGGGTCTAGGACCTATTTCACAACCACCTGGATAACTGATTTTTACTTTGCCACATCTTGCTAACATTGGTCCCATCAAAAATATTGACGATCTCATTTCTCTAACTAAGTGTTCAGGTATGATGTGAGATGATAGGGTGCTTGAATCTACAGTTAAGACATTATCTTCAAACTTTACCTTGCATCCTATAGCTCTCAAAATACTAATCATAGTGTCCACGTCTTTAAGATTAGGACAGTCAAATAATATATTTTCAGCGCTATTCATAACAGTGGCCGCTAAAATGGGTAGAACAGCATTTTTGGCTCCACCTATTCTAATTTCTCCCATTAGCTTACTTCCACCTTGAATAATAAACTTACTCACCAGTTCCCACCTCCGAGTTGTCTTTTGGCATAAAATATACAGATTATTATGTGAAGCCAGAGAATAGTACCATCTCCACAATACATAATATATTAATCATTTTATGCAATATTCTCAAAGGTGTTACCTGTTTATTCAAATCATTCTACATAGTATCTATCAATTGTATAATATTACAATAAATACTTTCAATTGCATTTGGCTTAGATATTCCCTTGCTCTTCTCACCCATAATTCTTAGCTGTTCTCTATTCTTCAGAAATTTGTTTAATAGATTCACAATATTTTTATCATTTAAATTCGCCTCTGTCAATAATATCGCAGATCCATTTTTTTCTAGAACTTTAGCGTTATATTCTTGATGATTATTTGTAACATTCGGTGATGGTATTAATATAGATGGCAGTCCTATTGCAGTAATTTCAGCCAGAGTAATGGCTCCTGATCTGGAAATTACTAAATCACAAGCACACATATATTTTGCCATATCATGAATATAGGGTTTCACCTCAATATTAGAAGAAAGATTATTTGTCTTATCCTGTAAATTTGATATTATCTTATTATAATGGACTTCTCCAGTGACATGAATTATCTGTATTTCAGAGCTTCCATTAAAATAGGTCATAACACCCATCATAGCTTCGTTTATCTTTTCGGCACCCCTGCTTCCTCCAAATGCCAATACTGCCAGTTTATCTTTATCAATACCTAATTCTTCACGGCATTTTTTTTTGTTTGATTGCATAAAATCCTTTCTTACCGGATTACCAGTTACTGCTATTTTAGATGATTTGTTAAAATACACCTTCGACTCTTCAAAGCTAATAAAGACTTTGTCTACAAATTTACTTAGTATCTTGTTGGTCACTCCTGGTATAACGTTTTGTTCATGAATAACAGTTTTAATATTAAATAACGAACCAATAAATACCAATGGTCCACAAACAAACCCTCCTGTTCCTATAATCAAATCAGGTTTATAGGATTTTATAATCCTTACTGCATCTTTTAGCCCTAAACATAATTCTATACATGACCTAAAAGTGTCCATCGATAGACTTCTCTTGAATCCACTGACTCTAATACTCTCAAATTTATACCCCGCATCAGGGACAAGCTGGCCCTCCATCCCTTTTTTCGATCCCACATACAAAATATCTATGTTTTTTATTTCATCTTTTATTTTATTTGCTATAGCAATTGCAGGATAAATATGTCCTCCAGTACCACCACCAGTTATCAGCACCTTCATAACTTCAACCCCTATCTAAATTTACATATCTTGAAATATTCAACAAAACTCCTATGATTGTCATGAAAATTGCGAGGGAATTTCCTCCCCAACTAATAAAGGGTAATACTATCCCAGTAACTGGCATAGAAGATGTAGCCACGGCAATGTTAATAACCACTTGTATAGCAACCATCGAAGTTATGCCCGATGCCAGAAGGCAGCTAAAAAGATCCGGCGAATTAATTGCTATTCTTACTCCTCTCCATATCAATAGCATATATAAGCCTATTATTAAAACAGCTCCTACAAATCCTAATTCTTCACCTATGATAGCGAAAATAAAATCATT
>JAGXRU010000218.1 GCA_018335765.1 Alkaliphilus sp. | reverse complement strand
AAAAAGCAAAAGAATTGAGTTGCGATATTTTTGTGGAAGATAGATATGAAAATGCAATGGAATTGGCATTATCGGGGTTTGAAGTTATATTAATAGATTGTGGATATAATCGAAAATCTTTGATGCCAGGCATAACAAGAGTTTTTAATTGGAGAGAAATCAATAACGCAATAGTAGGACACACTCTAAGAGCAAATAAGCAAACTTTCAAAATAGCTTAATAATATAGAGTTAAATTAATTGAGTAAAAGAATCCTCTTCCATCTAAAGGGATTGTAGGTGAATCAGTAACAACATATTCATAAAACAAAGAAGAAATGAGTCTAAAGCGAAGCCCTCCAGATAACAGGAGAGCTTTTTTCAATTCATAGAAGATAGCTTTGAATATTTAAGCTATACATCTCATATTCGACACCCACAAAAAAAGGATATCTTGATAACTCCAAGTGCGAACAAAGAGATCAATGTTGAATCTTCCCTTTGCTTCACATATAATAAGAATGATCAGACATGCCTATTTTCTCATTTTATATGCAAGTAGCATTTCTATAGCAGTTTTTAGGTGTGATTCTCAAACTGAGAATAATTTCTTTTATGAAAGGTTGATTTATTTTGATCTCTAGGCTAAGAAGGCTCAATACATTACGCAGTCAGATATTGGTGGCATTTTTGATTATGATGGGCTTAGTATTATTTTTTGTCAGCATCAGCACCTTCAATATTGTGTCAAACCTGTTGAAAGATAATGCTGAAATACAAATTCAGGACACGACGATACAAGTAAGTGAGAGATTAGATACGCTTTACCGTCAAATTGATATGATTTCACTGCAAGTAATGACAAATTCTTATGTGCAACAACTGTTATTAGATGAGGTTGAGGGTAGAGCTGTAAGTTTTAACCAACGACAATCTCTTATGGAAATGGTAAATCGTTATCAATCTTACTCGGATGGAATTCACTCCTTTGAACTATACTTAAAAGATTTAACAAGAATTTCCCCCTTAAATGGAACCTCTTTATCTACCCGAGTTGATGAAAAGTGGATAGAAGAAGCAAAGGCTCAAAAAGGAAGGCTGGTATGGATAGGAAAGGATCCGAGAAATACAAGGCTATATTTGGGCATTCGACAAGTAAGCTTGATGGATCGTGGGTTTTCTAACGGAGGATATTTATTAACTCGTATAGACGCAAATTATTTTAACTTGAAGGATAAATCGAATACAGATAGAGATGCTGATTATCTAGTTATTGTCGACCAAAGAAATTACCCTGTTTTTTCCAATTACTATCGGGATATAGACGAAATTGTTAACCAAGATCAAAAAGTTGTGGAAATAAATCAAGAGGACTACATGGTTTCTAAAAATAGATCAGACTTAACAGGTTGGAATACTGTGATATTAACTCCTGTTGATACTTTGATGAATGGCCTCTCTATTCTTCGAGCTGCTATTTTGTTTTCTGGGATTGCAGGTTTTTCCATTTTTTTCTTTTTCTCTTTCAATATTTCCAAAATGATTACAAAGCCCATTTTGAAATTGATTAGTACAATGCAGGTTGCTAAAATAGAAGGATTAAAGACGATTTCAGAGAGTGCATCTACTATTGAAATTTTAGAATTAAATAAAACCTATAATGAATTAGTTGAAAACACAAATCATTTAATCGGAGTAGTTTATGAAAAAGAGCTATGCCTTAGTCAAGCGGAGTTAAAAGCTTTACAAGCACAAATCAATCCTCATTTTTTATTTAACACATTGGAGGCTCTGTATTGGTCCTTAGAGGAAAAAGAGGAAGAAGAACTTGCTGAAGTTGTTGTTGCTATGTCTGACTTATTTCGTTATACAATCAGCAATTCAAAAGTGGAGGATGAGTGGGTATTAGTGAAAGAGGAACTCGAACACGTGGAAAGATATTTTCATGTTATGAAAATGAGATTTGGAGATCGATTGACATGGTATGTTTCGCAACCAGCTGATTGTGAAGTGAAAATTCCAAAATTATTGATACAACCGCTTGTAGAGAATGCGTTAGTACATGGTGTAGGAAATAAAATTGGACAAGGGACTGTATCGGTTATCGTTGAAGATATAGAGTCTTCTTCTAAGCTTTTAATAAAAGTGATGGATGACGGACCTGGAATAGAGGAGGATACCCTTCATTCAATCATGCAGTCGCTAAAATCAGGCGTTGTGCCATTGGTCAAAGGAAAAGGAATGGCGATTGCCAACGTTAATAAAAGATTGCAACTCTATTATCAGGACAGTGAAGAAAGAGGACTTTCAATAGAAAGTGAAATAGGAAAGGGAACCTGTGTAACTTTTTCAATTCCTTGCAAAGGAGGTTTCTGTGATGTATTCTAAGACGATTTTGATTGTCGATGATGAACCTGGCACGAGGCAAGGCTTGAAAAGAACGCTTGGAATATGGTCGGCAGGTCGATATGAGATTATCAGTGCAGAAAGTGTTAAAGAGGCAATCAATGTTTTGGAAAGTAAAAGGGTTCATCTTTTGATAACGGATATTTGTATGCCCGAAGTATCCGGATTGGAAATGTTGGAGCAATTAAATATTCAAGAGTATAAATTAGTTGTAATAATTTTATCGGGATTTTCTGAATTCGATTATGCACAACAGGCCATTCGACTAGGTGTAGTTAATTACTTGTTAAAGCCAATAAATAAGAGTAAATTAATTGAAGCTGTAGAAAATGCAATGAAAGTAGAGGCAAATCAGCAGAGAGCCGGAAAAATTGAAAAAATGTTAGATGATAAACTGATAAATGTCAGCAGTGAGAATTATTTTATTCAGTCCCATATAAAAGAAGCACTTAGTTTTTTAGATGAAAATATTAAAGGACAGTTAAGTTTAAAAGATGTAGCGGATCATGTACATTTGAATTCCAGCTATCTAAGTGTACTGTTCAAAAAACAGACAAATTTGTCCTTTAGTGAATATGTGACTCGTCGAAGGTTAGAAAACGCTAAAAAACTATTGTTGTCAACAAATTTAACCATAGATGAAATTGCTCATGAGGTTGGTTATCAGACTACAAAATATTTCTGTAAAATTTTCAAAGAATTTGAAGCAGTGACTCCTAGTCAGTTCAGAAGATCAAATAATGATGATATCCAATAAAAATGGTATTTTCCATAATCACTGTTACCTTGTTCACCTCAAGCCATGGTGCTAGACTTATACATGTAAGGAACATAAATAATAAGTGAGGGGGATTTTGGAAATGAAAAGGAAAAGGTATTCATTATTTATTGTACTGACAATGGTTTTTTTACTCGCAGTAACTGGATGTGCCAGTCCTGATACCACTAGCAATGAAAATGCTCAGGCAAGTGACTCACCTGAGAGCGTAACTATTGATTTTATGCATTTGTGGCCAGCCGGAGGTTCAGAATTACACAATAGGGTGGTTAATGAAATCATTGAGGAATATCAAACTGCAAACCCACATGTAAAAATTGTTCAGGAAGTTTTGGAAAATGAACAGTATAAAAACAAACTGCAGGTTATTTCAGCTTCTAACCAGTTGCCTGATATAGGAATGACTTGGTCCGGTGGTTTTATTCAGCCTTATGTAGAAGGAAATCGCTTTACTCCCCTTGATGATATCTTAGCAGATGGATTAAAGGAATTGTTTGTTGCAGGTACAACAGAGGCATATCAGGTTGATGGAAAAACGTATGCACTTCCGCTTGAGCTAAATATTGTGCCGCTTTATTATAATAAGGCAATTTTTGCCGAACATAACCTAGAGGTGCCTAAAAATTTTGAAGAGTTTAAGAGGGTAGTGCAAACGCTTGCAGATAATAATGTAGCGCCAATTGCACTTGGTAATAAAGATCGTTGGACTGGTTCATTATGGTATATGTATCTGGCAGACCGCATTGGTGGACCCGAGGTATTGACTAGTGCTATTAATCGAAGTGGAAGCTTTGAAGATGAGAGCCTGATTAAGGCGGCTGAAGAAATTCAAAATCTAGTTAATATGAATGCTTTTGTCAGAGGCTTCAATGGTTTATCTAATGATGAAGGAAAATCTGAATTTTTAAATGAGAAAGCTGCTATGTATTTAATGGGTTCTTGGGAACTCCCTAACTTTACTACTAATGAGGAAATACCACAAGAGTTCAGAGATAATGTTGGATACTTTAAATTCCCAGCAGTTGAAGGTGGTAAAGGGAATGCTGACAGTTGGGTTGGTGGACCTGGAGTTGGATTATTTGTTGCTGAAAATTCACCAGTGAAAGAAGAAGCCAAAAAATTCGTGAAATTTTTTGTTGAAAGATGGGGAGAGCAAGCTGTCACCAGAGTTGGCATCATTCCTGCAACAACAGTTGATACGTCAGCATTGGATTTGCCACAACTCTATATTGATGTTTTAAATGATTTGGGAAATGCAAGCAATGTTACATTATTTGCTGATGTGCAAATGAGAGCAGATGTAGCGGAAACACATTTAAACATGATTCAAGCGCTTTTTGGAAATCAGGTTACACCTGAAGAATTTGCTAAAAGGCATGAAGAAGCTCTTGCCGCAGCTGGAAAGTAGCAGTTGAATAAATAATG
>JAGXRU010000217.1 GCA_018335765.1 Alkaliphilus sp. | reverse complement strand
CATTCACAAACTGTGATGCTTTGCTGGCGAGGAATACCGTTGCCCCCATCAAATCATGGACATCTCCCCATCTCCCTTCTGGTGTATGGTCAATAATCCATTTATTTCTTTCAGGGTTATTCATTGAGGCTTCAGCAACCTTGGTTTTAAAATACCCAGGTGCGATACCGTTGGCCTGGATGTTATATTGAGCCAATTCATCACAATACGCTTTTGTCAAGCCTGCAATTCCGTGTTTTGAAGCACTGTAAGCCGGTGACCACTGTCCGCCGAGGTATGAGAACATTGAGCATATATTTATGATTTTACCGCTCTTTTGCGGAATCATGTATTGTATAACTTCATTGATCATCTCAAATGCAGCAGTAAGATTAACGGCAATCATCGGATCCCACTGATTTCTTTTGAAGTCTAAGACCTGTTCGCAAATGCATATACCAGCACAGTTTACCAGAATATCTACAGAGCCTAGGGTCTTTACGCATTTGTCAACTATTTGCTTCGGAACTCCCGGCTTTGTAATATCGCCTTCCATATAAACCGCTTTAACGCCTTCTGCTTCTATTAATTTGTTAAATTCGGGATCGTCCGGCATAATGCTTGGCATGAAGATATTTGCTCCGCCTTTTGCTAATGCTAGAGAGAAGGCTTGCCCCAATCCTGTATTGCCGCCAGTAACAATTGCATTCTTACCCTTTAATGAAAAATAATCCATTTTGAAATCCGTAATATTCATAACCTTTCCCCCTCATATAGTATGTTTTGTACTCAATTTCTTCTTGCTCTTTTTTAGCGATTTCCTAAGTTAACCGTCATTTTCATGACAGATACGTTTCTCCCTCTTGATCTTATCCACCAGTTTTTCTATAAATTCCTCTGCATCCCCTTCCACAACTATATCTGATAGACTGCAGATTGGGGCATGTTTGTTTGTGTTTACTGAAATGATGCTTTCTACATTCTTTAATCCTTCAATATGCTGAAGTGATCCATAAATTCCCAGTGCAATATAAAGTCTTGGCGCTACAGTTTTCCCGGATTGACCCACCTGAATGCTGCGAGAGGCTATTCCGCTGTCCACAATTCTTCTGCTGGCCGAAACCTGGCTATTCATCTCATCAGCCAGCAACTTGAGCCGGCGGAAATACCTCATGGTACCTCCACCGCCTGAAACCAATACTTCACTATCTCTGATATCATTGGTTTTTTCCTTTTCACTGATACTCAATAGCTCAATTTTACTTTTCTCTGCCGGTTTTGGATGATATTCAATTCTTAAGGAGTTCTTACTTTCTCCTAATTGATAGGTAAATACATTCTGACGTATGCTCATCATCACAGGAATACGACCTCTGTTCACGATGCCAGCCATGATCTTGCCACTGAAGGCAGGACGTACCATCTCAAGTACGCCATTCGTATGCTTGATTGCAGTAACATCTGCAACCAACCCTACATGTAGCCGCATAGCCATTCTTGGAGCAAGCATCCTTCCTATATGTGTAGCAGGTATGAGAATACTGTCAAATTGATAGACTTGCTGAAGCTCCTCCAGTACATTAGTAGTATTTATAATATCAAAGTTCTGGATTTGTTGGTCCAAAACCTCTATAAGATAATCAAACAGCCCTTCTGCCTCCCTGCAGCATGATGCGAATGAAACTGCATAGGTTTCATATGCATCATCGGCATACATTTGACGTGCTACCTCCAGTAGGTCTACCGAGTTTTGATAATTATTGGGTTCTAAATATATCAAGCTCTTTTTCATATCAGACATATCCCTTTGATTTTAAGAATGAAAATACCGTGTTGATTCCTTCCTCATCGTTCTTAACCACAAGCTTATCCTTCTTATCCATTTTCTTTGCGAAGGTGCTGAAAACCTGCGTCAGTGAACCTCTGATGCCAACCTCATGCTGCTCGTATCCTAACACTTCATTATCAATGATTTCAATTCGATTCCTAACGTAAAGATCGATGTCCTTGTACTTTATGAACGGCAATTTGTATTTACTCTCCTTCTGAAGACTCAAAATCGCTGGAAGCACAACCTTGTACTTCACAAAGACCTTTTCTGCATCTACCTCAATGACTGCACTATCACAACCAAAGGATTGCTCTTCAATCTTCACTATATTTGACATCTGAGCAATATGAAGGATTTCAGCAATCTGAGCAGGCACATGAGAGGTGTCTCCATCCAAAGCATGGGTACCTGTCAAAATACAATCGAAATTGATTCCGCTTAAATACTTCCCCAGAATCATACTTGTGATATAGCTGTCACTTCCAATGTACAGCTTATCAGAAATCAACGTTGCCTTATCTACATTCAGCCGCAACAGGTCTTCAAGCTGCAGCATTACCCCTTGAGGTGCCATTGTAACAACTTCTATGTAGGTTTCAGGGTTCTTATCCTTAATTTTTAACGCATATGCCACTGCACTAGCATCATCCGGATTGAGTACCATTCTGACATTTTCCCGAACCAACACGTTTTTTTCATAGTCATAGATGAAATTTTCCACATCAGGGATGAATTTTATCAAACAAATTATTCTCATAGTCGTCTTCTACGTCTCCATACTGCTTCCTTGAGATTTATTTTCTATCATTTTTTCTTTTTCTGTCAGTCTTCCAAATACAAATACCAATACTACGCCGACTAAACCTATTACAGCACTGGAAATGAAGTAAGCATTATAGCCGCCGTTGCCTCCGAACGTGTTCCAAAGGAAGCTGTTGTATTGCGGCAGGATGATATCAGGAAGATATCCTATGAATGAGATGACTCCAATAGCTGTTCCCATAATCAATGCGTCGATTTTCGCATCTCCCAGCAAGGACCAGTAGGTTCCTCTAATCGCATATAAGAATATTCCCAATAACACGATTATTGCATAAAACACTCCTTGTCCAGCGGATGCAGGTAATAGTGCTGTCGCCAAAAGACAGATGCTTGCTCCCAATAATGCTCCTCCGTTGGTTGCTGTCTTACCTATCTTATCCGCCAAGAATCCACCGATAACACCGCCTACAGGTCTCATCCAAAGTACAACCACCATGACTGTGCTTACAGTGACAGGGTCAACACCAATGTTTGTTTCTAAGAATCCACCTAAGTAGTAAACTGTCCAGGTTACTGCATATCCCATGAAAATGATACCGCCATGGAGAAAAACATATTTGTTTTTAAACAGCTTTGTGATATCAGAAAGCTTGAATTTCTCTACTGCAGCTACTTCGGCTTTTCCTTCCTTTTCTGCGAGCTTCTTGTCATCCTCTACAAAGATTGCAATCAGGATTGATACTGCTAAAAGAACAGCTGAGTACATATAGATAACTGCAACTATTGCGGAGCGTTTGTCCAAAAGCTCCAAGCTGTTTCCAAGTATGTTGGAGAAAATCAAAACCGCAACACTTGCAAGTACCGCTTCTACAACACCACGACCGCCATCTAGGATTCCGAAGAACTTCCCTTCTTCATTAGACCTTGCAAGCATCTTGACAATCTTCATATGGGAGCTCCAGAATGTAAACACGGAAAAAACTCCCCAAATGCAATAAATGATTACAACACTTGAATAACTTGGCACTTGTGCAAACCAAAATCCACCCATTGCTGTACCAAATAACGAAATCACAAGCAGCTTTTTAGCGGAGAATTTGTCACTTAAAACTCCACTTGGAAAATATCCCACTACAAAAACCATACCCAAAACTGAATATATGGTGTTTAGTTGTGGCAATGTCATGTTGAAAACCTGTAAAATTGTCTCTTGGTAATTTGTTCTTAAATAAATAACGGGAAAGATAGCACCAGCGGCCAAAACGATTAAAATAAATTGAAAATACCTTTGAAAATTCGCTTTGTTCATGTTAACCTCCTAAATATTTATTTTTTGATCATACACCTTTTTTACTTCTGATATTTGAGTCCTTCCTCTTGGGGAAAAATCGTTCCAAAGTTCATTATTCCATTTGGATCAAACGCTTCCTTTAACTTTTCTAGCATGTAATATGCAGACCCATGTTCCTCAGCAGTCCATTCATTTCTGTATTTGCCTATTCCGTGATGATGACACATTGAACCTCCCAATTTCAGGGTTTCTTTGACGATGATGGTCTGCAATGGATGATGGTATATCCTCATTTCATCCTCTGGAGCACAGTTGATGTTGTAGTTGTACACGAAATACATGTTGGTGCCATTGATGTAGCTGTGTGAAGAGTGCCCTCCAAGCAATGTCAGATCATGTGCACGCTTATACTCGCTTCTAATGCGATTCATGACATTGTGATAAATTTTTGGAATTGTCTCCCAGTCAGCAGAAATCTCAGTAGTGAAACCAGCATGGCAATCATTATCAATCATGCCTTCAAATTCATCATCTATGTCCTTTTGAGACCAGTTCAAATGATTGAACCAATCTACAATCAGC
>JAGXRU010000216.1 GCA_018335765.1 Alkaliphilus sp. | reverse complement strand
CCTAGCTACTCGATTAATTTTTTCATCGGGAGTTAAATCTCCCACTGAAACCGTTGAATGACGAGCAAAGCCCTTATTTAAAAAAAACAGAAAACATTTATTTGAGAAAACTATTGCATTCGCAGGATAATTGGAGATATAATTTAGTTGTAAGACGTCATACAACTAAGCAATTATTTTATGGAGGTGCAAGAATGAAAAAGATCGAGACCATTAGAAAAATCGTTGACAGTGGAGTTGTTGCAGTAGTAAGAGCAGAATCAAAGGATCAGGGGATTAAGATTATCGATGCAGTAAAAAAGGGCGGTATAAAAGCTTTAGAGATAACAATGACAGTACCTGGGGCGGTAGATATTATTAAAGAGCTCAAGGAGATTTACAAAAATGAGGATGTCATTATTGGAGCAGGCACAGTGCTTGACCCTGAAACGGCTAGATTGTGTATTTTAGCTGGGGCAGAATATATAGTCAGTCCTAGCCTAAACCCTGAGACTGTTAAGCTATGTAATAGGTATAGCATTCCAATAATGCCAGGCATCATGACTGTGAAGGAAGCAGTGGAAGCATTGGAGTTGGGAGTTGATATCCTTAAAGTGTTCCCGGGGAATTTGTTCGGACCTTCCATTATAAGTGCATTCAAAGGTCCTATACCTCAGGGTAACTTCATGCCAACTGGTGGTGTGAGCTTGGATAATGTAGGAGCTTGGATAAAAGCCGGAGCTGTAGCAGTGGGAACAGGTGGAGATTTGACCAATGGAGCGAAAAAAGGAGATTATGACCTTGTAACAGAAACTGCAAGAAAGTTTATGGAAGAAGTAAAAAAAGCGAGAGGATAAGGGGGGTATCGAAAATGGCTAAGGTTGTAACTTTAGGTGAAATTATGTTGAGGCTTTCAACACCTGGGTTTGAAAGATTCACGCAGACTGATTCTTTTGATGCTGTATACGGTGGCGGGGAAGCTAATGTTGCGGTATCGATAGCCAACTATGGATTAGACGCTTATTTTGTTTCTAAGCTGCCGAAGAATGATATAGGACAGAGTGCAATAAATCATTTGAGGAGATTTGGAGTAAATACAGATTATGTGGTAAGAGGCGGAGAGCGGGTAGGGATCTATTTCTTGGAACATGGTGCTTCCATGAGACCATCAAAGGTAATTTATGATAGAGCAAATTCATCAATTGCAGAAGCAGAATTAACTGATTTCAATTTTGATGAAATATTTAATGATGCCGACTGGTTTCACTTTACAGGTATCACACCGGCATTAAGTGAAAAAGGTGCAAAACTTACTGAGGAAGCCTGTAAGGCAGCAAAAAAGCATGGTGTGACAGTAAGTGTAGATTTAAACTATCGAAAAAAGCTTTGGACACCACAGCAGGCACAAAAAGTAATGACAAATCTAATGCAGTATGTTGATGTGTGTATTGGAAATGAAGAAGATGCAGAAAAGGTGTTGGGATTTAAACCAGGAAATACGGATGTAACTTTAGGAGAGTTGGAGTTAGAAGGCTACAAAGAGATATTTAAACAAATGATGGAGCAGTTTAATTTTAAATACGTTGTGACAACCTTAAGAGAAAGTCATTCTGCTTCAGACAACGGTTGGTCGGCATTGATCTATGATGGCAATGAATTCTATCATTCTAAAAAATACGATATTCGAATAGTTGATAGGGTCGGGGGAGGAGATTCTTTTGCCGGTGGGTTGATCTATGGGCTTATTTCAGGCAAGAATTTCAAGCAGGCATTGGAATTTGCTGTTGGAGCTTCTGCACTAAAGCATACAGTACAAGGAGATTTTAACCTTGTTTCAGCAGAAGAAGTTGAGACTCTCATTAAGGGAGATGCATCGGGAAGAGTACAGAGATAGAGAGGTAAATTTATCACTAGAGAGTGAGTATTAAAGTTACCTCATCTAACTCTAAACCAGCGTCATGTTGCTGACAACTGATTTAATTTTTAGAAGTTATGATTGATTCCAACGCTTCAAGAGGGGTATCAAAACACATGTGATCAGAAGCACACTTGTCTTCACAGAAAGCCCTGATTATTTTCTTAATCTTTGGAGTCATGCCAGCTAGGTAGATGGTCTTTCCGCTTTCTAGAGCATCAAGAATAATTGTATCTATAGAACGAGCCGCTGACAAATCGATCCGCCACAACCCTGAAAAGTCAATGATTATGTAATCAATGTCACTTTTTGAACGTTCACGCATTTGGTGTTCAAGGTCAGCGGTTACTGCAAAGCTTAAAGGACCTTTAAATTCCAGAATAGATATGCGTAAACCAGAAGCCTCTAAAAGAGCATTTACTTTGGGGTCGCTGTGATTAAAACCATTCGAACCCAAGTGCAGAAGCTGGTAATTAGCCATTTTCTTGACAAAATAAATTGCGGCTAGGAGAGCACCGATAATAACAGCCGTAATAAGATCTACAAACACCGTCAGACCAAGGACCAGTAACATCAAGAAAAAATCCCAGCGAGGAGAATGAGAAACACGGCGTAAAAAATATCTGTCAATAATGTCGTAGCCAACCTTAATAAGAATACCAGCAAGCACTGAATGGGGAATTTTTCCTGCCAGTGGACCGAGAAGAAGCACAATCACGAGAAGTACAAGAGAATGAATCATGCCAGCGAGCTTCGTGCGACCACCGTTTTGTATGTTGACAACTGTACGCATCGTGGCTCCAGCGCCAGGCACACCGCCAAAAATACCCGCAAGCGTGTTTCCGATGCCTTGTCCGATTAACTCTTTGTTCGAATTATGACGAGTACGTGTCATATTGTCGGCAACCAGCGAAGTCAGCAAACTGTCAATCGAAGCGAGAACAGCTAGTATGACAGACACTTCAATGACAATGATAAACATTTCAGCGGATATAGTCAGGCTTTGAATTCGCGGAAGACCTGTTGGAATATCACCAAGGAGAGCAGCACCAGGGATGAAGATGCTAGTAACTGTACCGATAATAAGCGCCGCAAGAGGACCTGGAAACCATTTTACCCACGCTTTCGGCCAGAAAAAAACAATGCCTAGAGCGATTAAGCCGACTAACAGCGAAGGAAAAATAGGATTAGCAACAGCCCCGGGAATGGCTAATAGTGAAGGAATGGTACCACCGGCACCTGGTTCATGGCCAAAGAGTCGTGAAAGCTGCAAAGAGATAATAATACAGCCAATACCACTCATGAATCCAGATACTACCGGGTAGGGAACAAGATTGATGTAGTCGCCGAACTTGAAAACGCCCATAAGAATTTGAATAATACCAGCTATAATAACAGCGGTAAAAACAAGTTCCAGATCACCGTCAAGCCTTGCGAAAAGACCCGCAAATACAACAACCATAGGGCCGGTCGGTCCGGAGATTTGTGCACCGGTTCCACCAAAAAGAGCGGCAAAAAAGCCTAGGAAGATAGCGCCCCAAAGACCGGCAATAGGACCTGCACCCGATGCCTCACCAAAGGCAAGTGCAAGAGGCAGAGCGACAACTCCGGCAGTGATGCCTCCAAATAAGTCACCACGCAAGTTCGTAAGATCAAAAAATTTCATTAGCATAACCCCTTTTCATTTCAAAAGATTTTTTTATAAACCATTTTCATAAAACATAGTGATTTCTAATACTTTAGCCTATCGCTCGGAGAGGGAAAGTATGTCTGCGGATAGACCAGTACAGATAGAAAATTATTTTTGTATACAAAATAAGTATAACCTAGAGATTCTTTTATCTCAAGAAAAGATAACAAAATCTTTGAGAAATAGAGTTTGATTTTTTCATTTAAATTTACTTTCATAAATATTAAATCGTATATTCATAATTAAAAGCATGGAAATAAGGAGGAAAACTTATGTTATCACTAGAACATATAGGGATTTGTGCGAAGGATACCATTATGCTTAAGGATTGGTATATAAAGCTTTTCAAGCTTAAAACTGTTTATGATAATAAGAAAGAAATGCCAACATTTTTCCTCTTAATGGATGATGAAAGCATGATTGAAATATATCCGGCTGACTATGAAATGGAATCAGTTACAAATAAGCATCAAGGTATCAGGCATATAGCGTTTGGGACAGATGAAATTGAGATTGAGTATAAAAACCTCAAAGGCAACAATGTAGAGATTGTTGAGGACTTGAAAACAAGCCCAATTGGGGTGAAAACTGTTTTTTTCAAAGACATTGAAGGAAACATATTACACTTCATTCAAAGGCCTGAAAGTCTTTATTAAATTGCCCTCCCCCCCCTCATTGACATAGAAAACAAAATGGAGATTGATATCGATCTCCATTTTGTTTTCTATGTCAATGAGAGATAAAAACTACAAATAAAAAAATAGTCAGAATATATTGACAGGCATTTAAAGTCGTTATATAATTCAAATATGAAAACGGTTCCACAAATGAGGGCTTAATTATGATATTGACAATTAATGATATAGCGAAAAAGGCAAAGGTATCTAAATCTACTGTTTCTCGAGTATTAAATAATTCCGGATATGTCCATAGGGAAACAAGAGAACAGA
>JAGXRU010000215.1 GCA_018335765.1 Alkaliphilus sp. | reverse complement strand
TAAATAACTATAAAAACCCTCTCTTTGAGGGTTTTATAGTTATTTATATTAAAATATACTTCTGGCAGTTACATAGGTCCTTTCATAATAACCTTCATTCAAATCAGAAATTATAACCTTCCTCGCATTTTTACCTGATGAGGCATGGATGAACTCACCGTCACCTATATAAATACCCACATGAGATATTTTGCCATTGTTTACACCTGAAGTATCAAAAAAAACCAAATCACCCATACCCAGATTTTCCTTAGTCAGTTCCTCACCTGTTTTTGATTGAGTCACTGATGTCCGAGGCAGCTTAATACCAAATTGTTTGAAAATAAAGGATGTAAAACCTGAACAATCAAAACTACTCGGACCGCTAGAAGCCCACTTATAAGGCGTTCCAATATATTTTTTAGCGTAGTCAACAATTGTAAGTAATGTTGCGGATCTTGTAGCTAAATTTCTGGAAATTTCTCGACTTGAGTTTTTATCAAATACAATTGTCACAAAGTCTTGATGCATCCACCCTTCTTTATCATCAGCTGTAATTACGTTATACCATCCTTCTTTAAAATCTTTAACAGCTACATAAGTGTTTTTATCTAACCTCAATATTACTTCACCCGTAACAGGAGTTGTTCTCAAGTTAACATTATTTCCAGTAATTTGTCCGGTTGAGTAATCAGGGCGAACCACTATATGTTCCGTATTAACCCAGCCTACGATTTCATCAGTTATGGCTATTTTAGACCATTCCGCTGATTGTTCGATTATGGTAATTTCATCTCCCTTATTTAAATTAGCTAATATTGTTGAATTTAGATTGGGTTCCTCTCTAACATTTATAATATCTTCGCTAATCATTCCTTTTCTTATCAAGTCTATATTAGGATCTAATTCTACAATTAAGTCGTTGTAAACCCAACCAAGCTTACCATCAGTTAATTGTATGCTATACCATTCATCGTTGTTATCAACTATATTTACATATTCACCCAGCTTCAACGTACTGATAATTGAAGATTCTATACTAGGAGAGCTTCTTATATTAACATCATTAGCTATAACTACACCTCTTGCTGTTTCTTCAGCAAAACTAGCCATAGAAAAATTCAAAACAATCCATAGTGACAGTATTGTAAGAATAAATAATTTTCTTTTGAAGCTCATGAAACTCCCCCTATCAGTTATAATAAGTTGAACAAGCCCAACTTATTATTTGATTAATCTATGTATTTTTTTAAAAAAATAAAAAACTTAAATCTTTCTTTATTTGACAGGCTATAAGTATTGTTTGAAAAATAAACAAGCCCTTTTATCTTCATAATATGAACTATTCTACAAAAATGAGAAACCCTTCAACAATTATATAAGAGTTAATATTTTACAACACATTTTACGCTCTCACTCTTTGTCCAAATTTTGTTCTCAGCATAATTAGAGCTTCTTCAAGTTTTTTTTGATCTATTTCGTCTAATGACTCATAGATATGTTTCAACTCATTCAGTTCTTGGGTAATTCGTTCTTTATTACTCATTTTTTTATATCACCTCACATGTTCACGCTTTAGTTACTTATTCTATTACTTATTCTACAAAATACTTATTCTACAAAAATGCATATTTTCCTTCAAATATTTTTTATTTTAAGAAAATTCTTATAACTGTAAAAATTTAAAAAACAAAAACTTCAAAGCTTTAATACCTTGAAGTTCAATAATTTGCTATGGTGCGGATGAAGGGATTTGAACCCTTACACTCATTTGAGCACTACCCCCTCAAGGTAGCGTGTCTGCCGTTCCACCACATCCGCATTTAAAAATTAAATTCTACATTAATAAAGTATATCTACTTTGATTCACTCTGTCAACACCTAATAATTTTCCATAATTTAGAAATTATTATTTTTCATTAACATACCAGCCTGCAAGACCATGATAGATATTATAATAATTTGGAGAAATGCTTCCTTTTATATGATTCTTTACAATCAACGAGCTGTTACGATAGAACAAACTGAAGTATGGCAGATCACGAACAAATTCTTGCTGTATTTTATGATATTTTTCTACTCGTATATCTTGATCTTTTGCTAAAGCAGCTTCATCCAGCAATTGATCCATTACTGGATTTGAATAATTTATGAAATTGCTGCTATTAATAAAGCTTGAATGTAATATTGTTCTTAGATCAGGTATTAAAGACAACTTCCAACCACCTAATATGACATCAAAGTTATTATTATATAGTCTGCTCTCGTACTCTTCCCAATTTACATTCTCAATGAAAACTTCTATGCCTATATTTTTCAATTGCTGAGCCATAAGGTCTGCAGTTTTTACTCTTTGCAGATTATTATTATTAACCAATAAATTGATTGTAAGTCTATCACCAATTTCATTTTCTAACCACTCATCATTGTTGCGATTTATCCAATTAGAATTTGCTAGATACTCCTTAGCTTTGACAGGATCATATCCTAATGTTTGAGCCTCTTGAGAAAACAAAAACGAGTTGGGATGTACAGGCACATCCGTTACGGTTGCATGACCTAGATATACTTCTTCGGTTATTTTATGTCGATCCATACCCAAGGCAATGGCTTTTCTGATATTATTATCTGAAAGTAAATTGTTATTGAAATTAAACCCTAAGAACTCATATTCCTGAGTTACATATTCAATTTTTTTTATTGTCCTATCTCCGGCAAACTTTTTCCAATCATAATCTCTAGCTTGAGCTACATCTATTTTATCAGAAAAAACAGAGGTTAAGACTGCTCCTTGATCTGGAACAATTTTAGCCGTAACACGATGCAGATATGGTTTAGTTCCCCAATAATCATTATTTTTTACTAGTCGGATTTCATTATGTCTATCTACACTTTCAACTTCAAAAGGTCCAGTACCTACAGGAATGATATTCAAAGCCTGATATGCATTTTCAATATTCTCAAATTGATGCTTTGCGATAATAGGGAATGTAAAAACCTCCAGTTGATTCTGTAAAGGCGAATCGAATCTGATCGATATCTGGCTGTTATTAATTACTTCAACCTCTTTCACTGACTGTAAAAAATATGAATATATAGACTTGTTATTAGTTTCACTATTTGATCGCAAGGTTTCTATCGTAAATTCCACATCCTCAGCAGTAAAAGGTTTCCCATCATGCCAAGTGACATCATCTCTCAAATCAAATAAAATTTCATTCCCATCATAGGAAACATTCCAGCCAGTTGCCAAGCTAGGTTGAGCTTTTTGACTATTATCCAAAGCCAGAAGTCCTTCAAATATTAGTTGATTAAGAAAATAAACACTTTGATTTTCATTAACTATCGGATTCAGAGTAGTAAACTGTATGACAGGAAGAAATATTTCTCCACCTTCCTCAGGTGTCATTAACTTAGGTGTTTCTTCTTTCTGGTCTTGAGTAGTATCGTTTCCTATATTGCAACCAGTCATTAACATAATAACAAGAATAAACAAAACTAAAGAATGCCAAAGCTTTCTTTTCAACTGAAAATACCTCCATAGTGATTATTGAAATTTAAACAATAATATTTGTTGTTTAAATAATTTTATGTAACTTTTCGTTATTTATTAAGCCTGGGATCCTGCCTCTTTTAGCAACTGGATTTCCAGCTACCTCCTTAATATCCATAGTCATATCAATGGCAGGAGCTCCTGATATATAACTTCCTACTCCAAAAGAATCTGCTCCAGCTTCAGACAATTCGCGTATTTTTTCAGGTGTAAGACCGCCGGAAACAAATATCTTCACATGACCAAAACCATTAATATCAAGCTTGGCTCTCAATTCCATTACTAAATATGACGTGACACCACCCCGTTCACTAGGTGTATCCAATCGTATTCCATACAATTTACTGCCAAGTTCCTCAGCAATTCTAAGACTCTCTTCTACCTCGTCTTTGAAGGTATCAACCAGCACAATTCTTTTGTGTTGATCTGGCATTACTTCATCATAAGCTCTGGCAATTTTTAGTGTGTCACCTGCTATTAACATTGCCGCATGTGGCAATGTTCCAGAAGGTTCAATATTCATTAATTTAGCTGCCAGAACACAGCTAGCACCTGTGGCACCACCTATTAATGCCGCTCTTTCCATAACAGACGAAACCGCTGGGTGTACATGGCGAGCACCAAAACATAAAAAGGTTTTTTCACCGCATGCAACCTTGACATTTTTAGCTGCTGTGGCCCATCCACTAGAACTAGCTAAAGCACCTAGTATTGCAGTTTCAAAAATACCAAATTCCTTATAGGATCCCTTAATCCTTACCAACGTTTCCTTTGATTGAAAAATTTCACCTTCATTTATTGCCCACATCTCTATATTTTTATCCTGTAAAATATTTTTAACTTCTTCAATTCCTGCAAAAACACCCGACTTTCTTGCAAAAATTTCCGCAGTTACTATTTGATTCTCTAGACCCATATATTGAAGAATATCCATTGTTCTTAAAAAATAGACATCGGTAGTTAAGCCAGAGACTATTTCTTCATGGTTAGCAGAATGAAGCAAGCGTTTCTTTTCAATTACAATATTTTCAATGTCCTTAAGTCCTTTCATATGTTCCATCCTTTTTCTCACATTCCTTTCTTTTTTCAGTAGTTTTTAAAATATGAAACTCCACTGAATCGCAGCATTTTCTGTATAAATAAATCTATATATACTATAATTTCTCATAACTTTTTCTACATAATTTTTTGTTTCGTAAAAAGGAATGTCATGAAGCTTAGTCCCATCTTTACTATATCTTGGATCTTTTAACCATTTTCTTACATTTCCACTCCCACCATTATAAGCGGCAAGCATAAGCTGAAGATTTCCATCAAATTCTTTTCTTAGCACACTTAGGTACCAACAACCAATACGTATATTTATATTTGGTATAAATAAAAGTTCTTCAGTATAATTTTCTATGTGAAGCTCTTCTGATGCCCACTTACCAGTTATGGGAGCTATCTGCATCAAACCTCTTGCATTTTTACTTGAGATAGCCTTTTCATAGAATTTGCTTTCTGTTTTTATTATAGCTGCCACTAAATATGGATCAATATCATAATAAATTGCATTTTCATATAT
>JAGXRU010000214.1 GCA_018335765.1 Alkaliphilus sp. | reverse complement strand
AAACCGTTCAAAGAACATGTCCTTAAACTCATAAGACTTCCTTTTAGATGACGGATGAAGGATTCTGGTTATAGTCAACAGCTTCATTATGGAGTCAGTGTTATATTCAAAATTCTCATGTCTCGCTTTGTTGTTTAAAAAGCGATCTAACTCCAATTCGTGATATATTTTCATAATTGCAGCGTAACCCATATTGTATCGGGAATGCATTTCGTTTTGGAGCTTTTCATTCATATCGATTTCTAGTGTAATTTTTTTATTTCCCTTTTCCTCAGCATTCATCTGACTGATGATTTCTTTGAAATGGGTTATCGGATCAGGATATTGTTTTTGAAGATCATGCAGATAGCCCAAACTCTTGTGATGTTTTGTTCTTGACTGCTTTTTCACTTTATCCCAGTACTTTTTTTGAATAATCAGATAGGTTCCTTTTATTTGTTTTCTTACATCCAGCCGATAAGCCATAAAACACATCCTTCCACTCTGATTTATGCGATGACCACAATACATTTGGTTCTATTATATCACACTGTTCCATAATGTTCCAGTATTTTTAGCATAAAAAATCAAAAGAATTCCCTCTCAACCTCAATGGTTGAAAGGGTTCCAGGAGTATGGTCTATTTATGAGCTGTCAAACAAGCGGATCAAGAATATCTAATGAAGTTTGATTCTTTCAAAGGATTCAAGAAGAATATCGATAATCCAGACGACGATGATAAGCAAGATAAAACAATATTTCGAACAAATCAATGTTGTATATTCTCTTAAATTCTAATATAATGTACAGTAATTGGATAAGAATTTATATAGGTGCCTATCAAGGATAATAGGGAAATCGGCAAAAATCCGATGCAGCCCCCGCTACTGTAAGCGTGTACGAAACCTCACAAGTCACTTGGCAACAGGGAAGACGAGGAAGTAGGACGAAGCGCAAGCCAGGAGACCTGCCTATGTATTTACATCTGCAAACTTCGGTGGGAAGGGATGGTTGATGATGGTATTTAATAAGAAAAATTAGCATCTAACCATTTGGTTAGATTTTTTTTTGCAAAATTCATATGGTTGTAATTTTTTGAAAGAAAAGTGTCAAGACAGACAAATGAATATTTAGTATTTTAAATATTAATGAATTCAATAATAAGTTGGAGGGAAGATCATTATGAATAAGCGAACTTTATTAAGAACTACATTTTGCATATTATTAGGAATGATATTAATCAGTAAGCCTGTCTATGCGATGCATATCATGGAAGGATTTCTGTCACCCTTGTGGTCAGGAATTTGGTTTGTTGCCTCTATACCATTTTTGTTTTTTGGGGTAAAATCAATTAAGAAAATTACTGCTGACAATCCTAACCTAAAAATGGTATTAGGTCTTTGTGGAGCATTTGCTTTTGTTTTGTCATCGTTGAAGCTACCCTCAATAACTGGAAGCAGTTCTCATCCAACCGGAGTGGGATTGGGTGCGATTCTTTTTGGACCGGCTGCCACGAGTATTATTGCACTGGTTGTATTATTATTTCAAGCGGTACTGTTAGCACATGGAGGAATATCAACTCTAGGAGCTAATATGTTTTCCATGGGTATTGCTGGACCTTTTGCCTCTTACTTTATTTACAAAGGGCTGGATAAGGCGAATGCACCAAAGAGTGTAAGTGTTTTCTGTGCAGCAGCTTTTGGAAATTTATTAACATATGTGGTTACATCATTGCAGTTAGGTTTAGCATTTCCTGTGGAATCAGGCATAATGGAAAGCGTACTTAAATTTTTGTCAATTTTCGCTGTAACACAGATCCCTTTGGCAATTAGTGAGGGATTACTTACCGTCGTGATTTTAAATTTACTATCAGCTTATAATAAAGAAGATTTAAAAGAATTAGCATTGATAAGGGGAGGCAATGAATCGATATGATGAAAAGAAATTTATTATTGATTGCGTTGGTTATTATTATCAGTATTATTCCTTTGTTTATTAATATTGATGCAGAATTTGGCGGAGCCGATGTTGAGGCTAAAGAGTTGATTATGGTACTACATCCTGAATACGAGCCTTGGTTTAACTCTATATGGAAGCCTCCCAGCGGAGAAATTGAAAGTCTGGTATTCGCATTGCAGGCAGCCATAGGGACTGGATTTATTGGGTATTTCTTTGGTTATTATATAGGGAAAAGAAGTACACGAGTAACGGAAAAATGATTTCGATAGATCAATACGCTTACATAAACAAATTAAGAAATACACATCCGATGGAAAAATTTGCCTTAACAATGGTAACTCTTATTATTTGTCTATCGTTTAATTCATGGTTATTGCATCTTTGTGTAATAACCAGTATGACAATTTTAATTCTTTATGGGGCAAAAATCCCAGTGTCAGTGTATATTCGACTTATGCTAATACCTTTTATTTTTATGATTTTCGGTATTTTAGGAGTTGCATTGCGTGTTGATAATGAAGCTTTTATTATGCTTTATGGAATAAATATAGGCGAATGGGTTATTGGATTTACTATGGAAGGAGTTTTTCAGGCTTTTGCTATTTTCATGCGTTCCTATGCGGGGGTAACCTGTCTATATTTCCTTACTCTGACTACTCCAATGGTTGATATAATATGGATTTTGAAAAAACTCAAGATTCCTGCCATTATTACTGAACTGATGACCATTGTATATCGTTTTATTTTTGTACTCTTAGAAACAGCTTCTACTATCTATATTTCACAAGAATGCAGATTAGGTTATACTTCAATAAAAAAAAGCTATTACTCAATAGGACATTTGCTTACAAATTTACTCATCATATCATTTGTTAGGGCTAGGGAATTGTTTATTGCTTTGAGTGCCAGAGGATATAAAGGTGAGTTGGTTGTTTTAGAGGAGAAATATAAGGTATCCAAGAAGAATATATTATTTATTTCTTTTACCGAGATATTGTTTTTGTCTGTAGCAGTCCTCTTTTGAATATATAAATATGGATAGAGGAGGTTGAAATTGAAAACAAATATTCTAGATATAAATGAACTGGATTTTATCTATCCTGATGGCACTCATGCTCTTAAAAAGCTTACAGTTTCTTTTGAGGAAGGAAAAAAAATCGCCATAGTGGGTCCAAACGGAGCCGGCAAAAGCACTTTGTTTCTTGTGCTGACTGGTACTTATAAGCCCTCTGGAGGAAAGGTGTATTTAGCAGACAAAGATATCAGTTATTCACGCAAGGATATCATGGAACTCAGAAAAAACATTGGAATTGTTTTTCAGGACTCTAATTCTCAATTATTTTCTGCTAATGTTTATCAAGAAATATCATTTGGACCATTAAACCTTGAACTATCTAAAGATGAAGTAAAGAGGAGAATAGAAGATGCAATGATAAAGACTGGTATTGTCAACTTAAAGAACAAGCCGATACATTTTTTAAGTGGAGGAGAAAAAAAGAGGGTTGCCATTGCTGATATTCTTGCCATGGAGCCGAAGGTGTTACTTCTAGATGAACCAACAGCTTTTATTGATCCGAAAACAAGCAATGAACTGATGGATTTGTTCGATGAAATAAATAGTGAGGGGAAAACCATAGTTCTTTCCACCCATGATATGGACAAGGTATATACTTGGGCAGATTATGTAATTGTTATGAAAGAAGGAGCAGTTATTGCAGAGGGAGTTCCTCATGATATTTTCCTAAACAATGATTTGCTTAAGGAGGCTGATTTAGAAAAACCTTGGATTATAGAAGTTTACCAGGAACTCATTAAAGACAGGAGGAAGTTAGTAACTAAAGGGGTTCCTAGGAATAAAAAAGAATTATTCGAGCTTTTGGTTCAATGCTAGATGGTTATAGTAGTTTACTCAAGTGTTAGACAAGGGGTTTGTGATAATAAAATATTTATATATAAAATTATCTGTTTATGGGACAAGGATCTTGCTAAACGATTCTAAAACATGTTAAAATATTGTAAGATTTAAATTTTAATTTTTTGTAACAAATACCATATTCCATCTAGTTAAGGAGGGTATAGCTGAATTAGGAATGGTTAAATTGGTATAATGCTAGTAAAAATGAGGGGGAAAATTCAAAATGAAAAGAAAAGTAACAGCAATTATTGCAGTGATGATGGTGCTAATCTTAGTATTATCAGCATGTGCAAAGCCAGAAGCACCGGCAGCTACTGAACCAGATGTAATTAAGATAGGTGTTTTCCAGCCATTGACTGGAGCAAATGCAGCGGGTGGGGAAATAGAGCTTTATGGTACTAAGTTAGCTAACGAATTATTCCCGGAAGTATTAGGTAAAAAAGTAGAATTGGTTATCGTAGATAACAAGTCTGATAAAGTAGAAGCTGCCAATGCAGCGGCAAGATTAATTGAAAAAGAAAAGGTTGTAGCCATCATAGGCAGTTGGGGCAGTTCTTTGTCCATGGCAGCTGGAGATGCTGTAAAAAATGCTAAAATACCGGCAGTGGCAGCTTCTGCTACGAACCCATTGGTAACATTAAATAATGATTTTTACTTCAGAGTGTGTTTCCTTGATCCTTTCCAAGGAAATGTTATGGCGAATTATGCATTTAATAAGCTAGGAGCTAAGACAGCGGCTATAATCCAAGAAGTATCCAGTGACTACTCTGTTGGCTTGGCAAAATTCTTTACAGATTCTTTTAAAGAGCTTACCGGAGATGCCAATGCTGTTGTAGGGATAGCTAATTACACTACAGGAGATCAAGATTTTTCAGCTCAGCTTATTAATATTAAACAAATGAACCCAGATGTTATTTTTGCACCTGGAAACTTTACAGAATCTGCTCTATTAATTAAACAAGCAAGGCAATTAGGGATAGATATACCATTCCTAGGCGGAGACACTTGGGAAACACCTGAATTTGTAGAAATAGGCGGAGAGGCAGTTGAGGGAGTGGTATTCTCAACATTCTTTGCTTCTGAAGTGCCTATGACCGAAATGTCAAAAGTATTCCTTGAGGAGTATGCCAAGAGAAACGATAATGAACCAGCAGCTGTTACAGCCCTTGGTTTTGATGCTTATCTAGTAATTATTGATGCCATCAAGAGAGCGAATTCCATAGATCCTGTGGCTATACGAGATGCCATTGCAGCTACAGAAGGCTTCGAAGGTGCAGCAGGAATTATTACTCTTGATGAAAATGGAGATGCAGTAAAGAGTGCAGTAATAAAGACCGTGAAAGAAGGAAAATTCACTTTCATGGATATTGTTGAACCTGTTAATTAATACCATATCAAAACTTGAATCTATTTTCACAAACCCTATTGTAGGCGTAATAGCCTATGATAGGGTTTTTTCAATATATAGGTTTTCTAGAACCTTTTATAAGGAAGGTACATACTATAATACAAAAAAGGACATGAAATTATTTTGGGGGAGTGAGTATGACCACAGGAAATAATTGCCTAACAAAGATATTAATCATACTTCTTATCTTTTCCTTAACTATTATAGGATTATTAATAAACAAGTCATATCTAAACTATGATTTAGAAAAAGAAACTTATCAAAGTCTATTAAATTTTTTAGGGGAGAATGAAGTAAAAAATGCAGCTGAAAAGGATCACTTCTTGCAAATACTAGAGCTATATGAGGATAGAAAGAATGAAATTGAAAGAATAACCTTAAATAATGGACTAACCAGTCTCCTAGTAACTGTCTTGATAATTCTATCAAGTATAAAAAAAATCATTCGTTCTATCAAAGATATTATTTATGAATTAATAAATGGAAAGAAAATAGATCGCAGCGATTGCAAAACAGCTCCTGAAGTGAAGGAAACTCATGACTATGATAATGTGTTAAAAAAATTAAATGAATATCAGCAGTTAAAGGAGCTTTTGCTGTTGCAATTAAATAAACTGAAGGA
This sequence comes from Alkaliphilus sp., assembly GCA_018335765.1. GTDB lineage: Bacteria > Bacillota > Clostridia > Peptostreptococcales > Thermotaleaceae > JAGXRU01. The sequence goes on along the minus strand of JAGXRU010000214.1, from coordinate 3,825 downwards.
ACACAGTGGTGAACATGGAGAAAAAACAAAACTTATCGAGAAAACCATGATGCTTTTAATCGAAGAATTCATAGGAAATTTAGGACAGACTTCTAAATATGCCATGTCTATAAACAGTGATAAGGAACAATTGATTGCTGGTATGAATGAAATTAAAAATGGAATGGATAGAATTATTTATGTTATTAATGAGGACGATCATAATAAAGATGCAAAAATGTCTAAAGAAGAAATCATGGCTGCGCTACAACAGATAGATAATACCATTGAGGAAACTGCTTCCTTAATCATGAAAATAGATAAAAAAGCAAGAGCCTTATCTGAGCATATTGATCAATATAAAGAAGGAAATGGAAAATCAAATCGCACAAATATGTAAGCATTGCCTAAAAATAAAGATCCTGAAATTTATCAGGATTTTTATTTTTAGGCTTATCAGTTTTTAGTTCAGCTCAAACAGGTTTCTTTTGTAGATAGTATACAAATTTTTTAGTTCGCTGATCTTGGCATTCATTTCCAGTTGAAGGATAGAAATTGTATTATAGTCAGCATGATCAATGGCAGTTCTGATTCTACTGAAAAGAGACTTTTTATTAAGATTATCCTTCATCAAATAATTGCGAAGGTGGCTGATTCTTTCCCAATTAACCACATCTAGGTCTGCTACATACTCATTTCCATGATGTTTTTTACAGCTTCTCACGAGCTCCATATTATCTGGAATAATTCTATTGTATAATTCTGTTGTCCACTGGGTTAGTAGGGCAACTTTATAAGAAGTTATGATATTCTCAGCAAAAACAGAACCAGATAGCAACACCGCTTTTTTATCTGGGTATTTGTCTAAGTTCATTAGGTTTTCCCACACTGTTGCAGGAGGCTTACCGAATAGTGCCTGCCTCTCATCTTCTGTATAATGATCGAATACATCTAATTCGCTTCTGTAAGCTCGATTTTTTTCCAAATAAAAACTTTTTTCACCAGCATTTTTTGAAAAATCAGCTTCTAATTCAGAGGGTGTTTTTTGACTCTTGATGGCGGCTTTAATGCCATCAAGCATACCTTGATAAACAGCAGCCAATACTAAATATGTATTGCTCGTGGGGTTTGGTGCTCTTAGTTCAAATCTAGTAGATAATGGGCTTGAAATATTTCTAATTAGACCTACTAGGACTGTTCTGTTTCTAGAAGGTACATCCACAGAATGGCCTACTGACGCTACAATGCATATAGGTGCTTCAAAACCAGGTTTTAACCTATTAAAAGCATCATTGGTGGAAGTAACAAAAGGGTTGATCGCTTCGTAATTTTTCAAAAGCCCCATCAAGGCACCCCAACCGATGACACTCATATAATCTTCCTGCATATTTAAAGGTGAAAATAGATTTATGATTTTGTTGTTTTTAAGCTTGACTGCCACACCTACATGGGTGTGTTCACCATTACCGGCAACACCTTCTATCGGTTTAGCCATAAAGGTCACTTCTAAACCTTGTAGAATAAAGGTATCTTTGATTAAATCCCGTGCTAATAATTCATTGTCTGCGGCTTGTAGGGCTGTAGTGTATTTCCAGTCGATCTCCAATTGTTCCATGATGTGATCGAAATTGCCATTGTTAACAAGCTTAGCCTTAACCCCACCAACTTCTTTATGACCCATTTCCACACCAAGTCCATATTGATCCAGAAGAAACAGAGATTTTTCCAAGGCAGTTCTCACAGGTCCAACAGTTCTTTTCCAATATTGTTCCTTTAAAACCTGGGAGGTCGATAGTTGTTCCACATCTGCTTTGTTATCTGGGGTTTTAACCCAAAATTCCAGTTCGGTGGCAGAAGTAAGCACAACATCTTCAATATCATCTATGGAAGAGATGTCATAATAAGATAGTAATTGTGGATATGTTCGAAAAGAATTTAACAGTTCCATCTTGAAGTTATTTATGGAATTTTGAAGCACGGAACGAGAATCCACCTTGTCAATACCATTATGTATGAGGAAGGAGGGTATTCTCAAAGTTCCAACAGGAAGATCAGTAATCGGATCAATATTTTCAGAATTATAATCTACAAACCAATTAACAGAGAGATCCGGAATGATATCCATCCTAGCATTATTTAGTGATGCTATTTCAGGGAGAACAACACTGGAACCGTCTGTTTGAACACCATAGGTAAGAAAAGCTTCAATCTCATTTAGAAAAAGTGCCACAGGTATTTTTTCATCTGTATCATTTCCGCCTAGATCAACCCCTACTAAGGATACGTATTGAATTTCAGGATGTTGCTTTAGTTGAACTGCGATTTCTTCAGGAGTGTGTTGAGATGGCGGGATAACAAAAATTAGTTCTGAATGTTCTGAATATAATGCAACCTTTGACATGTTTTCACCCCAATTTCTATAATATTTATAATATGAGTTATTATAGCATAGATTACAATATTGTAAAGAATTAAAAAAGCAGAAAAACGCTTTCAAACCAATGATTAATTATTAATTTTGATAAATCATCTGAATGAGTTATTGAATTAAATTCCAACAAAACGCATAAAAATGAAATAACACACTTGGTCTTCTCGCGTTGGGGTTTTTAATGAAAAACCATTTGAATAATTGGAAATTTTACAGTCTATTATTTCCAATTATTCAAATGGTTACCCAACATTTTTAAAAAGCTACACTGTAAATAAATTTGCAAAAACTATTTAACAATTCTATAATGTTAAGGGTGTGAAAATATACTATAATGATTCTATATTAATTAAAAGAGGAGATATAAGAAATGAAAAAAAGAGATTACAAGAAATTAGCTATTGACGGTCTATATATAATACTAGGGTGTATGATACTTGCCTTTGCCATTACGGCAATACTAAAGCCTAACGGGCTAACTACTGGTGGAGTAACCGGTTTTTCCTTTATAATAGATAAAATGTTTGGAATAAATTACACCTATATTTATTATTTGGTATCAACTATCATATTAACAATTACTTGGATTGTCTTTGGGAAAAGGGAGGGAATGAAAATTCTTTTGTTATCCATTCTTTTTCCAAGCATACTTGTTCTGTTTGAGAATTTAAGTATTCAATTTATTGAAAATGATACTATTCTTGCTTCTATTTATTACGGTATATTAGGTGGAGCAGGGTGTGGACTCATTCTAAAACGAGGGTATTCTTTTGGAGGGACTGATACCATAGCTAAAATGCTCCATTACAAACTCTTTCCTTTTATCAGCATCAGTCAAATATTGTTAGGAATAGATGTAGTCATTATCGCTGTTTCAGGATTAATTTATGATAGAAATGTGGCTCTATATGGGATTTTAACACAAATCATATTCATAAAAGCTATTGATCTTGTGCTATTTGGTTTTGGCTCTAAGAATGTAAAAATAGAAATTATAAGTAATGAAAATGACTTGATCATAGAATATATTTTGAATTCATTAAAAAGAGGTATTAGTAGCTATGAAATTCAGGGAGGTTATACCAATATAAAAAGACAAAAAATCGCCTGTGTATGCTCTCCAAGGGAGGCAATGCTGGTGAAGATGTTCATTGCAAAGATAGACAGCGATGCATTTGTGGATGTAATTCCAGTGGTGTCTGTTTGGGGAAAGGGAATGGGGTTTGAAAGTTTGTTGGATGAGTCAATGGTGTTACCTAAATAACAATCAAATAAACCTTTATTAATTGAATTATTTTCAAAGAAATGAATCACAATAAATATATGATAATACGATTTTTAATTTATGGCTTGGTAGGGTGGGGAATCGAAATCATTTGGACAGGTTTCTTTTCGGCATTCTCTGGGGACAGGAG
>JAGXRU010000213.1 GCA_018335765.1 Alkaliphilus sp. | reverse complement strand
AGCTTTCAGTGCCAACGGGGGGCGGAAAAACACTTTCCAGTTTGCGGTATGCTTTAGAGCACGCCAAAAAATTTAATAAGGATAGAATTTTTTACATTATTCCATTTACTACCATCATTGACCAAAATGCCAAGGAAATAAAAGCTATTTTGGGACATGAGGATATGATTTTAGAACATCATTCGAATTATTTTGCTGATTATTCTCATGATGAAGATGATGGGCAAGAAAATTATGAACTTTTAACTGAGCGATGGGATAGTCCTATTATTCTTACTACAATGGTACAGTTTCTTGATACTTTGTTTAGTGGGGGAACTCAGGGTGTTCGGCGTATGCATAATCTTGCAAATTCAGTTATTATATTTGACGAAATTCAGGCAATTCCAATCAAGTGCATTAATATGTTCAATAGTGCAATTAATTTTTTATCAAATATTTGCAATGCAACAATTATTCTTTGCACTGCAACACAACCGCTTTTATCAGCAACAGAAATGCCTTTAAAGCTAAGCGAAAACCCTAATATAATTTCAGATATTCATGAAAAATTCAAACAATTTAAACGTGTAAATTTGGTCGACAAAACGATTGTTGGAGGTTACGATGCAGCTTCACTAAAAGAATTTATTTTAGATAAGATGGAACATGTAAAAAGCGTATTGGTAATTGTAAACACTAAGAATTCTGCGAAGGAAGTTTTTGCTGAACTTAAAAAAGCAAATACTGATTTACCCGAAGAAAAGCGATACTTAATTTTCCATTTAAGTACAAATATGTGTCCTTCTCATAGGATGAAAATTCTAGAAGACATGAGAGAAAAGCTAAGACGTGAAAGGGTTATCTGTGTTAGCACACAATTGATAGAAGCAGGCATTAATATATCTTTTGAGTGTGTTATCCGGTCCCTAGCGGGACTTGATAATATTGCACAGGCCGCAGGGAGATGCAATCGTCATGGGGAAAGAGATTGCAGTGACGTTTACATTGTCAATGTCGATGGTGAAAATGTTAGTAAACTGGTGGATATCAAAGAGGGTCAGGAGTGTACAAGAAGAGTTTTGCATGAGTTCAAAGAAAATCCATCTATGTTTTACAATGATTTGCTTTCTCCGAAGGCTATGGAAAGGTATTATAAATACTATTTCCATGAAAGAAAAGACCAGATGAACTACACATTATCTAGGTCAAATAGAGATAAGTCAATGTATGACTTGTTATCAGGAAATAATGAAGGTGTGAATGCCTTCAATGAAAGAAATGGTAATAAGCCAGATTTGATGTTAAAACAAGCATTCAAAACTGCAGGAAATGAATTTCAGGTAATTGATCAGAACAATATAGGTATCATTGTTCCTTATGGTGAGGGAGAGAACCTAATAACCCTGATAAATGGTGCATGTAATTTAAGTGAATTAAAGCAGTATTTAAAGAGCGCACAGCAGTTTTCGGTAAATCTATTTGAAACAAATGAAAGAAAACTTGAAGAAATGGTTATTAGAATAAAAGGCGGAGCAATACTTGCTCTTAGGAAGGAATTTTATAATGATGATGTGGGCGTGACCTTTGAAAAGGCACCAATGGAATTTTGTAATCGTTGAGGAGGGTGAGGAAATTGGAAAAAGAAAACAGGGTTGAATTTAAAGTTAGTGGGCGATATGCACTTTTCAGCGATCCTATTAATAGGATTGGAGGAGAAAAGTTTTCATATCAAGTGCCAACTTATCAAGCACTTAAGGGGATTCTCGAGAGTATATATTGGAAACCCACGCTAATATGGATTATTGACGAAGTAAGGGTGATGAATCTTATTAAAACCCAATCTCAGGGTATACGGCCTGTTAATTTCAGTGGAACTAGCAAAGGATCAGGAACACCCCTAAACACGCTATCTATTTATACATATCTAACAAATGTTGAATATCAAGTCCGGGCTCATTTTGAGTGGAATTATAATCGCCCACAACTAGAGCAGGATAGAAATGAGAATAAGCATTATTTGATCGCTAAAAGGATGATTAAATGTGGTGGTAGACGAGATGTTTTTCTGGGAACAAGGGAGTGTCAAGCATATGTTGAACCATGTAAACTTGGAGAGGGTGAGGGTGCATATGACAATTATGGATCACTTTCCTTTGGTTTGATGTTTCACGGGTTTGATTATCCAGATGAAACCGGAGAAGATAATCTAACGGTTAGACTTTGGACGCCAGAAATGAATAATGGCTATATTAAATATTTTAGGCCTGATGAATGCACCATAAAACGCAAGCTTTCGCCAATGAAGCTTAAGGTGTTTGATGAAACTAATTTTAGTGGATATGAAGAATTTGAAAAGGAGGAAGAGTGGATTGAGCTGGATACAGAAGCTTTATGATACTTATGAGAATTGCAGGAGTGAAGTAGGTGTTGTAAGAACAGATGGGAAAACACCACTTCTTCCCATTGCCCACTCAACCCAAAATGCACAGATAGAGATTGCTCTTAATGGAGATGGAGATTTTATAAGGGCAAGAGTGCTTGAAAAAGATGAGGCTGTTACAATTATTCCAGTTACAGAAGATTCTGCTACAAGGAGCAGTGGTATTGCACCACACCCCCTTTGTGATAAATTACAATATATTGCAGGAGATTATACTAATTATGTAGATAAGAAAAAAGGCGAAGAATTCTATGATAAGTATATTGAACAACTTGAGGGCTGGTGCTATTCGACTTACTCCAATAGAAAAGTTAGTGCAATTTTAAATTATTTAAAAAAGAAGGCACTTATAGCAGATTTAGTTGAGCAGAAAATACTACTATGTGATGACAATGGGCTACTTAGTAAAGGTGTTAAGATGGGTGCAGGTGACCAAAGTGATGCTTTTATAAGATTCAAGGTGGAAATTCCGAACGAGGAAGAATCAGCTGTATGGCTTGATCTAGATGTTTATGGAAGTTCTATTAATTACTATTTAAGTCTCCAGGAAGATAAAGATTTGTGTTATGTAACTGGGCGGGAAATTCCATGTTCAGAAAAACATCCTGCAAAGGTTAGGCACACGGGTGATAAGTCAAAGCTGATTTCTGCAAATGATAATGCGAGTTTTACCTATCGAGGACGGCTTGGTGACAAAAATGATAAAAATAAAGTTGTGAGTGTTGGATATGAGACTTCCCAAAAGGCACATAACGCATTGCGCTGGTTAATTGATAAGCAAGGATATAAAAATGGTGATCAGGTAGTTGTTGCTTGGGGCACTAAAAACCAAGATATCCCCGAAATCCTTGAAGATACAGAAGATGGTATTTTCGGTCAGGAAGAAACACCTGCGGTTTCAACAGAAACTGAATTTGCGGCGAGGCTAAGTCGATCTATTGCAGGTTATGGTTCTGACTTAGATACAAAAGCTGAAATTATAATAATTGGACTAGATGCAGCGACAACAGGACGATTATCAATAACTTATTATCGTGAGCTTGATGGTGCAGATTTTTTAAATAGGATTGAATATTGGCATAGGACTTGTATTTGGCAACACACATATAAAAAAAGATCTGATGGGCTTGACGGAAAAGGGAAAACAAAATTTAAGTATATTACTTTTATTGGGGCTCCATCCCCTAAAGATATTACATTAGCTGCATATGGAGATAATGTAAGTGATAAGCTTAAAAAAGCAACCATAGAAAGATTACTATCATGTATTATTGATAGTGCCAAGTTGCCATATGATATTGTTAATTCAGCACTAAATCGTGTTTCAAATCCAGTTTCAATGGAAAAATGGGAATGGGAGAAAGCATTGACAATAACTTGTGCTTTGGTGAAAAAATTTAGGAATGATAAATTGAAGGAGGTATGGGAGATGGCACTTGATGAGAATCAGAAGGATAGAAGTTATATTTTCGGCAGACTTTTAGCTATTGCACAACAAATTGAAGAATGGGCATTAAATACCACAGGAGAAAAAAGAGATACGAATGCAGAAAGATTAATGCATCAATTTAAACTTCACCCTTATAAAACATGGGGTATTATTACAGATAAGCTTAAGCCTTATATGTCGAGATTAGGGTCGAAAGGAACAGGCTTAACTGAATTAATGACGAAGGTTAATTCT
>JAGXRU010000212.1 GCA_018335765.1 Alkaliphilus sp. | reverse complement strand
TATGTAAGGAAATTTCACTATTTGCAATATATAGAATTAATGGTAATATAAAAATGCACTAAGATATTACATTTAACTACATACTAATTATTGGTGGTTAAGGCTTATGAATGAAATAAATCGTAATAAATCTTTGAAAAATGCTATTATTAGCACATTTGGCTTAATAGAGAAGAGTATTTAAAATGGACTAAAGGAGTTTCTAATTATATTAATACAAAGCAATGTATTACATGAGGGTAAAGAGCACGGATCTCAAACAATACATTCCTAAAAAACCAAACAAAATTACATTTCTACAGACAATGAATTGTAATTTGAAATGTAGACATTGCTCCGTTTCAGAATATGATACTCAAGAAATTCATGGTATGAATATCAATTCAGCAAAACTATTTAAAAAATATGATGTTAATATACAAATATCTTTAGATGGTCCAACTAAGGAATCTCATGAAGAAATAAGAGGAAAAAATACGTGGAATAAGACAATTCAATCAATTAAGCTACTTAAAGAATATGGAATAGATTTACAAACTAATATGGTTTATCACGAAGGAAACATCCACCTGATTGAAGAGTACTTTAAGTTGTGTAGGGAAAACGGAGTAAGGAAGATAAGACTTATTTCACTAATGAATTTAGGAAGAGCAGTTGGAAACCTTACAGGGGGATTTTCAATTAACAAACACAGGAAGTTTTTGTGATATTGCGGCAGTGTATTTTTTTCAATAGCTTTTGTGGTACATTTGTAAAGAGATTGTCTGGTAACTCTAGCTGTTGAATAGTTCTTAGCTTTTTGAAATGTCAGTAATTCATAGTGTTTTAAACCAGTACCAGTGGTAGTAAGTTTTTTAAACGCATTAAATTGCTTTACTGATACTGCATTTTTTCTGCCATCTGAATTTTCCTTACTGAAAACGAGCGTTTTTGCTGCTATTGGAAAAAACAAAAAGCAAAATAGGTTTGCATAAAATTGGAATATAATTTGCCCTTGGATGCACGGATGCTCCCATTACCCTTATATCTAAAAATAGCGTCTTCGACGCGTTAAGAAATTTTGATCCTCAAATCTACTTATCTAATAGAAAAAGTAGAACTTTCCTATTAGATAAAAAAACATCTTCGGTGCTCTCGCTAGGAAACCCTAGGTCTCCTTCGACGACAGCAAAGCTGTCTGAGCACCTTCCTGAAAAGTAGTTAGCAAGGTTCTAATAATTGTTAAATGGATATTTATATTGTCTGCCCCTATTTATGAAACATCATTTATCTACTTAAATTAAAAACTAGATGTATTTTAAAAATTATAATTCTACATTCTAAAATATTAATCCCACATATCTATTTTTTCTAGTAAGAAAAATAGAACCTTCTTTGATTTTGTTATCACTTGTGCTTCACACATCATACCAACCTTAAGCTCAGCTCTTTCACCTTTATAACTATATAGCGGTTTATTTTCAACATCACCCTCTAGAACAAAATAATTCTTTCCAGATTCTTTATTTAGTACTGAATCTGTACTGATACTTGTTACTTTTCCAGTTAATGCGCCATATTCTTTATAGGGCAATGCATGAAACTGATACCTAATAGAATCTCCGAATTTAATCGTAGATATTTCTTTTTCAGGCATATATATTTGAATTTTAAACTCTGAATCTTCTGAAGGGATGATAGTCGCTATGGTATCTCCTGCACTTATATAATCACCTAGCGAGATCTCTTTCTTTAAATTTATAACGCCATTGGCTTCTGCTCGAATAAAGGATTTTTCTATTTCAAGTTCGGTTTCTGCAAGGTTTCCTTCTATACTTCTAATCTCTTTTTTCAGTGTTGAAATTTGGTTATCTATATCAATCATATACTTTGTCTCGATTGGTAAATGTTGAGTTTCAGAATTATAGGCACCTGGAGCTAATTTTTTAATTTCCGAATTTACTTGTCTTATTTGTAGCTGAATCTCCTCAATCTCGTTGGTTAAAGAAGAGAGATAACTTTTTTCATATTGATCATAAGCAAGCTTAGTCTGTAGGTATTTGGTGTATGCTGTATTATTATCGTTCTTTGATATCACACCATTTTTAAATAATATATCATATGCACGATATTGTTCTGTAGCATCTAAATATAATTGATTGAGTTCGAGCTTTTTAGACTCAAATTCTGTGTATCTTAAAGAATACAAATCATTTGGACCTGAAATCATATTAGTGCCTGATTCAATTGATTTTTTTAATGTGATCATACCACTAACTTTAGCAGTAAGATTAGATAAATTCTCCTTATAAAATGCCAATGTTTCTTTAGAAACAATTAATTCTTCTGCAAAACCTAAATACTTATAATAGTAATCAGCTTGATCTGGATTTTCTAGATTAAATAAATTCTCTTTAGTTAACACACTTTTTTTAAAAAGCTCAAGATTAGACAAGTAAATCTGTCTTTGTTCTAGCTCAGTAGTTAAAAGTTGATGGGTTGCTTTAAGATCATTATGCACTATAGAAAATAAGAGATCACCTCTAACAACTTCTAACCCTTCTTTTAAGTAAGTTTCAGCAACTTTACCAGTCAGTTTATTGTTTACAATACTGATTCCAGTATTTGGACGTACCATACCTGTACCTTTTACTACAATGTCAATCTCTGTAAAGAACATCCAACTAAGAGAAATTATAATTATTCCTAGTAAAATATAAATAAAATAGATCAACATAGGATAAGGTTTAGATTCCATGACTTCTCGGCTTTCTGTAATTTCTGATAATTTCATAATATTTTCCGTCATTGAATCTCCTCCTTGTATACTTCCACTTGTATAGTATTTCCAACATCAATCATCTGATCTTTCCATAAATGATAATATTTACCTTTTGATTTAATTAATTCAGCATGTGTACCTAATTCCTTTATTTCACCTTTCTCCAATACAACAATCCTATCACAACGCATAATAGTGCTAAGACGATGTGCTATGACAAAGGTTGTAAGCCCTTCTGCAACTTCGTTAATTGTTTTTTCAATAGCTTTCTCAGTAATAGAGTCTAAATTACTAGTTGCCTCATCTAAAATCAAAATATCTGGTTTCTTTAAAATCGCTCGTGTAATCGATAAACGTTGTCTCTGTCCTCCTGAAAGATTACTTCCGTTTTCTTCAAGGCGGGTATTATATCTTAAAGGCAATTCATTTATAAAATCGTGGGCTTTAGCCAACTTTGCGGCCTTAATCAGTGGTTCTAACTCATCGTTTGATAAACCTAATGCCAAGTTTTCTCGAATACTTCCACTAAACAAAAATGTTTCTTGAGGAACATATGAAATACGTTCTCGCAATGAAGAGATACTAATGTCTTGAATGTTATTTCCATTGATTAAAATTTCTCCTTTTTCAGGTGAATATAGGTTTAGTAATAACTTTGCTAAAGTAGTTTTACCTGACCCGCTTTCACCTACAAACGCAATTCGTTCCCCTTTTTTTATGTAGATATTGATGTTTTTTAAAACCAATTCTCTCGTACCATATCTAAAATCTACGTTTTTAATTTGTATGTCACCAAGTAATGATATAGGTTTCAATTTTCTATAATCATCAGTATCTTTTTCTATTTCTAAATCTAAAATTTCGCCTAGTCTATCTGCAGCTACAATAGCTGTTTGCATCATAGGTTGTAAGTTAATCAGATTTTTAACTGGATTAATAAAATAAGCCAGTAAAGAATTAAATACCAATAATTGACCTACCGTTAACTTACCATCTAAAACATTCAATGCTCCAATCCACAAAATAACAACTCCACCTATAGAGCTGATTAATGTTGATATAGAGTCTCGTACATTGTTGATTATCCCCGCATCAAAAACAGACTTCAGAAATACAATAAAATTCCTTTCAGTTTTAAGTTTAGATACCCTTTCTGCATTAAAGGCTTTAACTGTCTCAATCCCATTTAAAGATTCTACTAAATATGAAGTTAATTGGGAATTATCCTCCATTAGCTTACGATTGACATTACGTATCGGTTTATTAAAAATAAATACAACAACCCCGTAAAGAATTAGCATGATGAATGCAACACCAAATAACTTCGAGTTATAATTATACAAAATACTACCACCTATAATTGCCATTAGTGTATCTATCATAATAGTAAGGGTTGCACCAGATATTGCCTCTCGAATTTTTGAGGCATCTTGGAAACGTGATATGATTTCTCCAATTTTTCGTGTACCAAAGAAATTTATTGGTAAGTCAAGTACATGATTGTAATAATCTAAAATCATTGGGATATCAATTTTTTGGCTTAAATAAATTAACAAATGTGATCTGAATGCATTTAGAATAATCCTAAAAACTTCGAGTAGTATAATGCCAATACTGATCACATGAAGAGTTTTCCTTAAACTTCCTGGTAGAATATCATCCAATAGAAACTTAAAATAAAAAGCACCTAATATTCCTAAAAGTGTATAAATAAGTGATGCAAAAAAAATATGTATTAAAAATTTCTTCTGTGATTTCACCAAACCAAAGAATCTTTTAAATAAACTTGTTGTATCATCACCTTTTTTAAAACTGGCTGTTGGTGTCATTAAAACTAGAGCTCCGGTCCAAATTTTAAAAAAATCTTTTGATGTGTAAGTTGATAATCCAGTGCTAGGATCAGCAATAACAATTTCATCTTTATCTTTATTAATGGAATGAATGACAACATAATGTAAAAGTTGATTATTTATAACAACATGAGCTATAGCTGGTAATGGAAAATCAGAAAAAAAATCCTCCTGATCACCTTTTACACTCTTAACACAAAAACCAAGTTCTTCAGCTGCGTTAATAAGCCCACGTACATTTGTACCTTGTTTATCAGTTCCAGCAATTTCACGTATTTTAGTAATAGGGATTTTATAACCATACTGTTTTAAAATCGTTGCTAAACATGCAGCACCGCAATCGGTTATATCGTGCTGCTTAATACAGTAATATTTCTTGTTAAACATAGTTCACCTCTCTAATAATTTTGTGATTAATTTATCATTAATATTTGTTCATCTCTTATCTTAAGGTATAACTCCAAATATGTTTAATTGTACTTATAATGAAAATCACAGAATAACAACTATTAATATACATCAAATGTATGAATTTTGTCAAATATGTTTTTTTTTGGAAATACTTATTGACATTATTCCGTTAGAATGATACCATAATTACCATATAGTGTTAAAAATAATTATTATTAGGAGAGGAAAAGTGAGCAAAAAACAGAACCTATTTGAAAAAATAAGCAAATATTTATCAGATGAGTTAGAAAAAGCTGAACAAGAAAATAAGATTGATTATTTTAAATTCCAGGCGCAAAACCATAAAGGTACACTTCAGATGGAAATTCAGTTTAAAAACAGAGAGAAAGCATATTAGTATTTATCCGATAATTCATATTTAAGAATTAAAGACAACTTTTTTATTTTTTTGTAATCAATATGTATTCACTCCTACCTTACTTGAGGCGGACTGCAATAAAGGACAACTATGTTTCATATGCGCAATGAAAACATTGTTGACCCCAAATTAGAGGGTTTCAACTCTCACAATAAAAAATTAGGAGGAATTGATTATGTTAAAAGAAATGAATTATCAAGAAATAATGGAAACAAATGGTGGTTTTAATCTAGGTACTTTTCTTATTGGAGCAATTATTGGTGGTATGATATATGATGTTACTAAAAGAATTGTAATTGGCTATATTAACGAACCATACACTAGAATAGTTACTCGTCAGGGTCAACAATATCTTGTAAGATATGCCGGTTAAACAACTTAAACAATATTAAACTTATATGGGCAGGATGGTTTCATTTTGCCCATATAGTTTTTAGAAAGGGGATTAGTAATGAACTGGACAATAACAAATCTAAAATATTCAAAACTTAAACTTATTCTTATCTTCCTGACTATCTATCACACTTTTGAATATGCAATTAATGAATTCGGAATATCATTTGAAGAGATAAGTATTTTAACAAGACTTTTAATTACTATTCCAGTAATCATACTACATGAATTAGTTCACGGCGCAACATTTGCCTTATTTTTAAAATCTACACGAAGTGTTAGATTCGGATTCGAGCCAAAGTATTTTGTGATTTATTGCCAAGCAAATGGTGAGTATAGTTTTCAAAAACTTATTACTTCAACTCTTGCTCCTCTCATCCTCTTAACATTAGTGCTTGGTTTAGTATTATTTAGCCTAGGTATAACTAGCCCTTTAATGTGGATGTTTGTTTTCTATAATACGTTCATGTCAACTCTGGATATTTATAACGTTATTTTAATTTCAAAAACTTATAAAACAACTACTATGTTTAAGCTTGAGGGATTTAAGTTGTATTATAAAGAATTAGTTATGGATAATGAGCAATATGAATTATAATAAACAACTGCCCTATAAATTTATATTAAAGATGAGTATCTTTGCTTTTATTGTAAATACAATCTTTACCTCAGTTATTTTTAAGTTTACAAACACAAATATTGTTACGGCCTACTATTCTGTAAAGTCATCCATCATTATAACAGCGATATTCGCTCTTATAATATCTCCATTAGTAGAAACTCTCCTATTCCAAACGTTTGTTTTAACCTTATTGAATAGGGATTGGATTAAGTTAAATGCGAAGTATAGAATTCTTATTTCTGCTTTATTATTTTCATCAGCACATATTGTCTACAACACGCTCTATGCATTAGGAGCATTTTTAAGCGGTGTTATTTTTGCATATTCATATTTGACCCTTGATAGTAGAAATGATAATCCAATATTGAATACTGCTTTAATTCATTCTTGTCACAATGCACTAGCTCTATTTATAAACAGTGTTAAGTAATTGAAATATAAATAAGCTTACTACACCGATAGCAGCTATGATAGATCTATTAATACATAAATCTTACATAGTAAATATGAATGGAAATTCATACAGATTAAAAGAGACAAAACGCTGGATTTCAGAGCAATAATTTTTTTAACTTCTCTAGAGGGATTTTCAAAAAACAAACACAGGAAGTTTTTGTGATATTGCTCGCCACCTGTATTTTTTCAATAGCTTTTGTGGCACATTTATAAAGAGATTGTCTGGTAACTCTAGCTGTTGAATAATTCTTAGCTTTTTGAAATGCCAGTAATTCATAGTGTTTGAAACCAGTACCAGTGGTAGTAAGTTTTTTAAACGCATTAAATTGCTTTACTGATACTGCATTTTTTCTGCCATCTGAATT
>JAGXRU010000211.1 GCA_018335765.1 Alkaliphilus sp. | reverse complement strand
GTTTATGCAGATCTGAATTCGAAATACTCGATGAAGCATTGTCTGGTGTGGATGAACTTGAAAATTTCATAGCTCCCAAAGATTTTGAAGTGATGATAATGAAATCAATTGATGTCAAGAGCTACATGCACAAAAAAACATACATGCCAATTATCATTACAGGTACTGTCATGCTGTTTGCCCTATTAACTGCTTTCATATTTTTGAGATATGGTACAGTGGACTTTAGAGAAAACCACAGCTACGTGACCGCCGTAACTGATTGGATCAGCCTTTCGGCGTTTGCAAATCAACTGGGTAGAATAGTTTCGAATTTAGGAGCTGTTTGGGTTAACGGACTGAGTAATCTGCCTTCGTACCACAAGGAAATGATAGGAGTATACTTTGCTCTATTGTTGCTGTTATGCACATTTTTTATAGGGCTGCAGCTGATATTGATAAAAATGATAACAGGACGAATTTCGAATGGTGGTGCTCTTTATGAAAAGTAGATTTATAAGATTTAGTTGTATGGTGGTTGCTTTTATCATAATCATTTCAGGTACGGCAGTTGGAATAGAAAATAGGATTATTTCAGATGTTGTTGGGATTTTTCGTAAAATCAATGTGGCTTCTAATGAAGAGGTTCGAGGGAGTGCTGTTGCTATTTTTGGTGATGTGAATGTCCGAGGAAAGGTAGATGGCGATGCGGTGGCTATCTTTGGGAATGTAAGCATTGATGGTGTTGTGACAGGAAATGCAGTGTCATTATTTGGAGGAATAAGCCTAACAAATAAAGGCAAAATAGTGGGGGATGCAGTCCAAATTTTGGGAGATGGAATTTCTGAAGAAGTGGGTTCGTCCATTGGGGGAGCCCGACTGAGTATTGGAAGCTTAAATAGGCTCGGGCTACCAGGATTTTCGGCCTTGTTTTTACTGATTTTTATCTATACCATAATAAAGCTGATCATAGGGTATATTCTCTCTGTTATCGCCCTGTTGATTTTTCCTCAAAGATTTCACAATATGGCTGATTCTGTATTTGTAGAGGTCGGAAGAAAGTTTCTCATTGGTATTATGATCGTGATTGGTTTTTACGTATTGGTGACAATGCTGGTTATGGTGGTATTGGGAATACCCTTTGTACTGCTTCTGACACCACTTATGATGGTGCTAGGCTTCACCGGGAATACAGCGGTTCGGCTGGCGATAGGGAACAAAATAGGCTTGAAATTTGGGAAAAATTGGTCACAGTTGACAGCGCTGACGATTGGAACCTTGGCTTATGGCATAATTGATCTGACTATTATCGGAAAATCCTTTATATTTTTGGCTAAGGCTATAGGAATAGGTGCTGTGATAGATAGTAAAGCAGGGGAAATAATCACTTTGCCTAAAATGGGATTTGTTCCCGTAAACAGGAATGAAGACGAGAATCATATGGATCTGAAAAAGAAGGAATAATGTCAAATAATTTACGGGGAGGAAGCTTTGATGAAAAGATTTTTAACAATTATTTTGACCCTGATGATGATTATTTCCATTCCAGCGACAATCTTTGCTGCTGAGAATACCAAAGACACCTTTGTTTTGGAAAAGGATGAGCTTGTCAACCATGATTTATTTTTAGGAGCAGGTTATATAAAAATTATTGGAAGTGTAAATGGAGATGTATTTGCAGTCGGAGGAGATTTTGAAAATAATGGACATATCAATGGAGATATTATTCTGGGAGCCGGCAATTCTATAATCGGCGGTAAGGTAGATGGGGATCTGCGAATTGGAGCCGGCAGAGTGGTAATAGGTGGAGAAATAGCAAGAAATGCCACTGTGCTTTCTAGTGATATACTGCTGGAAAAGAATTCGGCTATCAATGGGAATCTTAATGTTCTTTCTGGAAAAGCAACCTTGAATGGTTTTGTGGGCGGAGATTTTAGAGCAGGTGCTGAAAATGTGCTTATCAACGGGCTTGTCAAGGGAGATGTGGAGGTCGGCTCATCAACACTAACCTTTGGACCTGATGCGAAGATTAACGGTAATTTGACTTATACAAGTGCCAATGAGATGTTGGTTCCTGAAGGTGTTGTGGATGGGCAAGTGATACGGAAAGAACCGGCAGTAGATGAGAATTTTGAGGAGAATAGAAAAAAAGCAGAAGAGGGTATCAAAGTTTTTCATGTTGTGAAAAGGGCTCTTTCAATTCTCTCTTATTTAATCGTAGGAACCATATTGACATTGATATTTACTGGCTTTATGAGAAAAACTGCACTAACCATACAGGAAAAGCCATTGCATAGCTTGGGCTTAGGATTTGTTGGATTGATAGTCATACCGATTGCAGCTCTTTTGGTAATGCTTACCGTTATAGGGATACCGATTGGAATTATTTCACTTATGATCTATGGGGTGCTTTTGTATCTTGCCAAGCTGCCGGTGGCTTTATGGATAGGGAGCAAGATCTTAAAGGGAGAAACGAAACCCTTGCTTCCTATGATTTTGGGGATATTCATACTTATGCTTGTTTCCTTTATACCGTACTTAGGAAACTTTGTGTCTTTTGTAGCCATCGTATTTGGTATTGGCAGTTATATGATAAATTTGAGGAATGTTTTTCAAAAACCAAAGGACATTGAACCATTACTTTAAGAATAATTGAACAGAAAAATATGACGAGGTGAAGTTGTGCACAAAGTTTTAGAACCTAAAAATGGGATATTTTATTTGACTCTGGCACTGGAGACGAGCTGTGACGAAACTTCAGCTGCTGTATTGAAAAATGGGAGAGAAATATTATCAAATATTATTTCTTCACAAATAGATGAGCATAAAAAATATGGTGGTGTCGTCCCTGAGGTAGCCTCAAGAAAGCATGTTGAAAATGTCAATATTGTTATTCAAGAGGCACTGGATGTTGCTGGAGTGGGGCTTCATGAGATAGACCATATTGGAGTTACCTACGGGCCTGGTTTAGTGGGGGCACTGTTAGTGGGGGTATCTGTAGCTAAGGCAATGTCATATGCCCTTGGAATTCCTCTGGTGGGCGTGAATCATATAGAAGGGCATATTTATGCCAATTATATTGAATGCAAAGAATTAGAACCGCCATTTTTATGCTTGATCGTCTCCGGAGGACATACGCATTTGGTTTATGTGAGCGGGCATGGACTTTATGAAATATTGGGGAAAACTAGGGATGATGCAGTGGGAGAAGCTTTCGACAAGGTAGCGAGAGCATTGGGCTTAGGTTACCCGGGAGGGCCGTTGATTGATCAATTGGCTAAAACCGGAGATGGTAAGAAAATAAAATTTCCAAGGACGTATCTAAAAGACAATAGCTATGACTTTAGCTTTAGTGGCTTGAAATCTTCAGTGCTTAATTATCTAAACAGTGAAAAGCAAAAAGGAAATAGCTTAGTTGTTCAAGATGTGGCGGCAAGTTTTCAACAGGCAGTGATAGAAGTGCTGGTACATAAAACCCTTGAGGCTTCAATTGAGAAAAATACGGATACGATTGTGCTGGCTGGAGGTGTGGCAGCCAATAGCGGGCTAAGGGAATTGTTAAAGGAAGAAGCCAATAAACTAGGTTTTCATGTCAAATATCCATCTCTCGTATTATGCACAGACAATGCAGCTATGATAGGATGTGCAGCCTACTATAAGTATATTAATGGAAATCAGTCGGATTTATATCTAAATGCTGTTCCTAATCTAACATTATAAAAAGAATTATAAAGAATTATAAAGAAGTAGTTTGGATAAACCAAACTACTTCTTTTCAGTTGCATATCTAACTATATCACCAATGTTTTTGAAGCCTTCTGCATCTTCATCAGGAATCTCGATATCAAACTCATCTTCAATAGCCATGATGATTTCAACTGCGTCCAATGAGTCCGCTTCTAAATCCTTCATTAGAGTTGTTTCCATTGTAATTTCGTGATCCTCATCAAGACCTAATTGCTCAATGATGATGCTTTTGATTTTATCAAATACCATATGTGTACCTCCTTTATTTTAAATATAATTTTTAATGATATTCTACCTTTGAGGCGGTTTAACGTGATTATTTTACCATATATATTTTAAAAATGCTACTAGTTATATAGAATAATAATACTTTATTCAGTTTAACATATATTCTGATAACTATACATTTATTTCGATCTTTTTATTTCGACTTATTTGTCGATTTAATCAACCTTACATAGTATCCTCCCATTGCACATATAATTCTTCAAGCTCAAGCTTATGTAAGCTTGTTTCCTCATAAACCTGCTTGCTTTTCTCGGGATTCGAGTAGACCTCCTCTTGGCACATGAGGTATTGAAGATTTTTGAGTTTTTCTTCTAGTTGGGATATCTGCTTTTCAATATCTTTTTGTTGGAGCTTGTTTTTTCGAGCCTCCTCTATTCTGTCTTTTTCTTTACGTTTTTCATCCTTGAGTTGTGTTTTTGTTTTTAGTTGAAGGGGTTCTTCAACCTTAAGCTGTTCCGCGTCCTTCTTTTTTTCGTAATAATAATCATAGTTACCCAGGTATTCTTTCATTCCTTCCTTGGAAAGAGAAAGGATTTTAGTTGCTACCTTATTCAGAAAGTACCTGTCATGAGAAATAACGAATAAAGTGCCGTCATAATTGACTAAAGCATCTTCGAGAACTTCTTTTGAGGCTATATCCAGATGATTTGTGGGCTCGTCCATTAACAACAGATTAGACTTGGAGAGAATAAGCTTTAACAAGGAAATCCGTGTTTTTTCTCCACCACTTATATTTGCAATATTTTTAAACACTTCATCACCAGTAAATAGAAAGGAACCCAATAAGGAACGAACCTCGGTATGCGTGAAATTGATATTCTCTTGCCAAATCTCATCAATCACTGTGTTGTTTAAATTCAATAAAGCTTGCTCTTGATCAAAGTAGCTGATATGAACATTTTGTCCGATATTAATTGTACCCGAATCAGCCGATTCAGATCCGAGGATAAGCTTGAGCAAAGTGGATTTTCCTATACCGTTTGGCCCTATGAGGCCGACTCTTTCGCCCCTATATAATTTAAAGTCGATATCCTTAAATAACAGATTAGTGTTGAAGCTTTTACAAAGACCCTCAACATCCAGCACATCATCGCCACTCTTGATTTGAGTTTCAAATTTTATTTTTGCCCTTTTGTTAAATTTCATTGGCTTGTCTATTATATCCATATGGGCAAGCAGTTTTTCTCGACTTTTAGCTCTTTTTGCAAGTTTCTCCGTGCCATGCTGTTTAAATCTGCGAATTAGCTCTTGTTGCTTATCAATTTCTTTTTGCTGTTCTGTATATTCCTTTAGTTTTTGATCAAACAAAATAATCTTTTTTGATACAAAATGTGAATAGCTGCCATTATATTGAACAAGCTTTCTGTTTTCAAGATCATATATTTTTCCAACTATTTGATCTAAAAAATACCGATCATGGGAAATAATTAAGACTGTGCCTTGATAGGACTTTAAAAACCCTTCAAGCCATTCTATGGCTTCAAAATCCAGATGGTTCGTAGGCTCATCCAATAATAGTATGTCAGGTTTTTTTAACAATAATTTAGCAAGGCTTACTCTTGTCTTCTGACCACCACTGAGTTCAACCATGGGTTGTGCGAATTCTTCTTCAGAGAAGCCTAGACCCTTTAGTACCCCTCTTATTTCACTTTTATAGCCATAACCGTTTAGGCTCTCAAATCGTTCTGATTTATGTGCATATTGGTTCATTAATCTATCTAATATGGTTGAGGTGGAAGATGAACCTTCCGCTGAAATTTGATGCTCAAGACTTC
>JAGXRU010000210.1 GCA_018335765.1 Alkaliphilus sp. | reverse complement strand
ATATAGTCTGTATGGATTTTTCTTCATTTTTATACACACTCCTCACATTTTTTTATATGGGTGCCACCAACCATTCTGCACAGGCAGCAGCTCCTTTGACTAAATAAAAAAAGCTCTCGTCCTTGCTTAAAACAAGGACAAGAGCTTAACTCCTGCGGTACCACCTTTATTGACAAAAAATATTTTGTCCACTTGCTCCATATACGAAGATATATGCTCCCTTTATAACGGGCGGAGTTCCCGTCAAGTACTACTCGGTATTACCTTTCGTCTTGCCCTCATAAGTCCATTCGGCACAGCTCTTTCTGCCATAATCCCACCACCTATGGCTCTCTTAGAGAAAAATATTTGTACTTACTATTCTTAATCAACGGTTTAGCCTAATATTTTTTCAAAACAAAATAAATAAACAATCATGAGCCTTTCGATAATTCAAATTATTCACTACCTACATTATTTGTTAAACAAAAGCATCTTTAGAATTTTTATAGCAGAATACTTTTATATAATTATAAACCAATAAATCTATTTGTCAAATATTTTTTTGAAATATTCTGCGATTAATTTTTTAGCATTTTGGGGGAAACAAAGATGATTATGATGTAGAATTATTTTCTGATGATTCTAATTAAAATTTACACCAAAATGAAACTTTTTTTCTTTTTTTGCGTCTACTATATACCAGACGTTTTTAGGGGGTTTATTAATGTCAAAACATATTTTTTTTCTTTTGCTTAGCCTTTCAATGTTTTTTTTATTTAGTGGATGTAGCGCCCAGTCCATTACTGAAAATATAAAAAATAATGGCTTTGAAATTATATACGACTCTAATATTATTGATAAAGATATTCAAGATTGGGTCATATCTAAAAAATCCAGTGCAGGTATACATGAAAACAAATTCCCAACTGGAAATTATTTGCTTTTATCATTTGGAAATCAAACAAAATATGTGGTTAAAGAAATTGATGTAGAGAAGGATAATTTTGGATATTTATTCAATATAACAGTTTACCAGCCTACCATTGAAGTTATCAACAATGAAAATATACTGGCCTCTCCTATTTTAGTGCGAACAAAATATCCAAATGAAAATTATTCTATTAAAATAATATATCAATAATTTTTTTTTATGTTTTATCTATTCAACCACACTAATAAGTCTTTTTCCAACTTCCACGAGCTTTTTTTCTCCTAGGGATTCAAATGAAATTACCAGTATTGTCTTTATTATTTCCTCATCTTCATCATATAAGTAGGCATAATAGTAAGCTATTAAATCATCAGGTAGACATTCTTCGATCTCCACTGCATATTCATCAGCTTTATTCATTAACTCAGAGGCATAAACTTCATCTTCCTCTGAGTCTATTTCTATTTCGTCTTCTTCAAAGTCTTGTTTTAATCTACCCACATCACACTGAAGAATAAATGCCAACACATCATCTCTTTTTGTTCTTAAAGATATATCTTCTAGCACATCAAACTCAGTATTCTCCTTAATTAATTTTGCTATTTCGTCCACACCATAGCTTTTTTTGTTTTCTTTAATATATGTCACAAATACTCCTCCTTCATACTTGTATCTGAAAAATTTTCTTATGAATATAACTAAGTTAAGATGAATGACTGGCAAAGCCCCTATTCAATTATACCCTATATCAAGCTGACCATAAACATTTTAGGTGAAATAATGATGAAGTTTGATGAAGAAATATCCTAATAGGCTAACAAGCTCATCATAAGAAACAGGCAGCCATAGACTGCCTGTTTCTTATGATGAGTTGTGGGTTGGAATAAGGTATTATATTTAAAAGCTTTTTGGCTTTTAAATCCTCTTGTTTCATTTACAGTATAACCCCTACAAACAATCTTATACATTATTGCTAAAAAAAATATCTTTTTTCTAAAATTCCAATATAAGCTGTCTTAATCAGTGAATATTAGTGAATATTTTTTTAATAATGATATATTAGAAAACTGCTGATTATCTATAAAAGATTTATGAGAAGATAAAAGATAAACTGTAATAAATTATTAATATGTACTAACCTTTGTATAATTATTGCATTTTCTGATATCGTTGAATATTTTAAAGATTTTGACAATCACTTCAGTTTATGATATATTCTTTTTAGCAATCAAAGCGATTATCATTTATTTCCGAGTTTGTTTGTTTTATTTCGGAAGTGTCAAGAAAGTGTTATGTAATAAATATTAATTGATAATTATTACAATATTGACATACTTTTTTGAATGTGATAATATCATATTCAAGTTTTTAAATGATTCAGAAATTTTTCAGCAATCATTTTTTACTTTGCACATTAAAATTTAAAGGAGGGAATTGTTTAATGGAAAAACCAACGCTTCAAAGAGAAAATTGGGGATCCCGATTAGGTTTCATTATGGCGGCTGCCGGATCGGCAATCGGACTTGGAAACATCTGGAGATTCCCCTACTTAGCTGGTTCAAACGGGGGTAGTGCATTTATCATTATTTATTTAGGATTTGTTTTTTTTATCTGCCTTAGTATTATGCTTGCAGAGCTGGCAATAGGCAGAAGATCGGGCCTTGCGGCTGTCGGTGCTTACAAAAGCAGCAGTGACAATTGGACTTTTGCAGGGGTATTAGGAGTTCTTAGTGCTTTCTTTATCATGGGTTTCTATCCCGTGGTAGGTGGTTGGGCACTCGCCTATGTATTTAAATCCTTTACCGGGCTGCTTGCTGCTCCAGCAGCCTTAGGTGACGTGTTTGGTGGATTTATCACAAATCCTGTTCAGCCCTTGATGTGGATGGCTGTTTTCTTAATAGCCAATGTAGTAATCGTTGCTAAGGGTGTTTCGGGCGGTATAGAAAAAGCTTGTAAAATACTGATGCCTGCACTTTTTGGAATTCTTGTCATCATCGCAATAAAAGGTCTGACTCTTCCTGGTTCAAGTGCTGGACTCGCATTCCTATTTAAACCTGACTGGTCACTTGTAACAGGTCAAACCTTCTTGGCGGCATTAGGGCAGGCGTTCTTCTCACTCAGTCTTGGTATGGGCTGTATGATTACCTACGGAAGCTACCTAAAGAAAAACGAAAACCTTCCCGGCAGTGCCTTTATCATAACTGCTATGGATACTAGTGCCGCTATTTTAGCTGGTCTAGCCATGTTCCCCGCTCTATTTGCCTTTGGCATGGAGCCAGCAGCAGGTCCTGGTCTGGTATTCGTCGTTGTCCCAGCCATATTTGCAGAATTTGGAGGCGCTGGCGTAATATTCTCTGCTATATTCTTCGTCGCCTTGGTTTTTGCGGCTCTTACTTCTTCAGTGTCCTTACTGGAAGTGGTTGTAGCATATCTAATGGATCAGAAAAAGATGGAAAGAAAGAAATCTGTTTATATCTCATCAGCAGTAATGGTTGTATTATGCGTCCTTGCTTCTCTGTCTCTTGGAGTCATGTCAGGTGTCACGCTATTAGGAGTTGGAGCGTTTGACTTCTTTGATATACTTACTGACAAGATATTCTTGACAATCGGTGGACTTTTACTGGCCGTCTTTGTAGGTTGGTTTGTTAAGAAGGAAGACCTTAGGGATGAACTTACAAATGGTGGAGCAGTACAATTCGGGTTGTTTGAATTATGGTATAACCTAATAAAATATGTTATTCCAGTTGCGATTGGTATAATAGCATTTATGGGAATCAAATCAATAACACAAACAGGTTTAATGATCTTTGGACTGTTAATCATCGTTGTTATGGCAATATTCTCAAAGAAACTGTAAGCTATCCTCATATAATCAAAGATCCTCCTAAGTTTTCAATACCTAGGAGGATTTTATTTTCCCAAAGCCTATTTAACTTCTTGCTCTTTAACATATCAGTACCTATAACTCTCCACTCTTAACTCGCTCAATCAAATTTTCTACTTTCTCTTTTATTATGTCTCTCGTTTTTCTATATCCGTCGATTGGTCCACCGGACGGGTCAGTCAATCCCCAATCCTCTTCATGCTTACTTGGCACAAATGGGCATACGACTCCACAGCCCATTGTAACAACAATATCTATTTCTTCCGGTATATCAGTTAAAAGCTTTGGATTATGGTCGTCCATATTTATACCAGCCTCCTCCATGACCATTTTAGCTAACGGTTTTACCTCATGATATTCTTCAGTTCCTGCCGAGTATACTTCCAATACATCCGATCCTAAGTATTTCCCCCACCCCTCTGCCATCTGCGAACGACAAGAGTTATGGATACATACGAATGCTACTTTTTTTTTCATAAAAACCTCCTCATTATAGGCTAGCCCTAATGCATTTGACTGGTTTGCTTTACTGAAGCAAGCTTTATCTCGGCACTGGAAACCATTTTTTAGTATTATTTGCTATTTTTACTAAAGTCAGCATCAGTGGCACTTCCACCAGTACGCCAACCACTGTGACTAAGGCTGCCCCCGATTGAAGCCCAAACAAGGATATAGCCACTGCCACAGCCAATTCAAAAAAGTTGCTCGCTCCTATCATTGCAGCAGGCGCGGCAATATTATGGGGAAGCCTCCATGCCTTAGACCAACCATAAGCAATCACAAAAATTAGAAATGTCTGTATCATCAAGGGGATAGCTATCAATCCTATATGAATTGGATTGTTGATAATAACCTCTCCTTGGAAAGAAAAAATAATGACAAGGGTTAACAATAGACCGACAATAGTTATATTATCAAACTTCTTGATGAAAACATTTTGAAAATAATCAAGTCCCCTATTCTTAATGATGTTTTTACGCGTAATATATCCGCCTGCAAGAGGTATCACAACAAACAGAACTACCGAAAGAAGCAAGGTATCATATGGCACAAAAACATTGCTTACGCCCAGCAAGAATGCCACTATAGGAGTGAAGGCAACTAAAAGAATAAGATCATTCACCGCCACTTGAACCAAAGTATATGAAGGATCACCCTTCGTCAAATGACTCCATACAAATACCATGGCTGTACAAGGAGCCGCTCCTAACAATACCGCTCCTGCCAAGTAATCGGCTGCTAAAGCTTCAGGTATGAATTCCCTAAATACAACCTTAAAGAAAAATGCCGCTATTAGGTACATGGTAAATGGCTTAATAAGCCAGTTGGTAACACATGTAACAGTTAGTCCCTTCGGTTTTTTTGTTGCCTCCACAACACTAGAAAAATCAATTTTTAACATCATTGGATATATCATCAGCCATATAAGGACTGCGACAGGGATTGATACCTTTGCATATTCAAATTTACTAAGTGTTCTCGGGATAGCTGGCAAAAAATGTCCGATTGCCACCCCAATAACGATACATAATGCAACCCATAGGGTTAAATATCTTCCAAAAAAATCTAGTCCACCACTTTGTTCTCGAGACTTTTCTAACATAAAAACCTCCTTTTTTACTTTTCCACCTTCTAAAGAAATCTGTTGAAATCTAGTTGCATATTTCTTTCTTTATTGTCTTGCAAATACAATCTTCCTTATCCGTGGACAAAAATTGAATAAAACTGCATACTTCGTTAAATGCTTCTTTACAAAGAGAATAATTTACCCATTTTCCATTTTTTTTAGCCTTTACCAGTCCTGCCTGTTGAAGTATTTTCATATGATGGGATATTGTTGGCTGTGTTAGGTTCAGCCCAGCATAAAGATCACATGCACATAGTTTTCCACAGGAAAGCATTTCAATTATTAATAATCTTTTATAATCTGATAGTGCCTTAAATACTTCAACCTTATCCAGCATTTATATTATCCCCCTTCCCGATATATAGATATATTCAAATGTATCTATATATAAATTAGCACTTATGCTTTTTCCTGTCAATATATTTTCTTCTATAGTTTTTTAATTTGCAACATTGCCAATAATAATGCGATTATTTGGGTTAAACCCATATTTTTCTTAATTAATTTGAATCTATTCAACTATTTGGGTATAATAGATATATTGAGAATATGGAGGTTAACATGAGTAAAAGTAAAATGAAATTAAAAGTAATTC
>JAGXRU010000209.1 GCA_018335765.1 Alkaliphilus sp. | reverse complement strand
CGAGAATTATAACAAATGAAGAAAATTTAGAGAGATTTTTAAATCTAGTGGATAGTCCTCACAATGGACTAACCCTTTGCAGTGGTTCGTTAGGGGTATCAAAAGACAATGATATGCTTAAAATTGCTCGAAGGTTTGGCAAGAAGATTCATTTTGCCCATATGAGAAATGTCAAAATTACTAGCACAAATTCCTTTGAAGAAACTGCTCATCCTTCCGAATACGGTTCTTTGGACATGGTGGAAATATTAAAAGTTATTCATGAAGAAGGCTTTGACGGACCTATAAGACCTGACCATGGGAGAATGATATGGGGTGAAAAAGGGAAACCAGGCTATGGTTTATATGATAGAGCTTTGGGTGCAATGTATCTCACCGGAATTTGGGAAACTTTAGAAAAAACTAAAAAATAGAAAGGTGTGAATTAATATGTTACCTTTTCAAATTGATTTAAAGGACAAAGTAGTAGTAGTGACAGGCGGTGGCGGTGTTTTGTGCAGTATTTTTGCTCAGGCATTAGGTCAGTGCGGGGCTAAAATAGCTGTATTAGACTTAAAGGAAGAAGCTGCTGTAAAAGTAGCTGATAAAATAATAGAAAATGGTGACATCGCTATTGGAATTGCAGCAAATGTGCTGGAGATTGAAAGCCTGAGAGAGGCAAAAAAAATAATTAACGAAAAATTTGGAGATGTTGATATATTAATTAATGGTGCCGGTGGAAATCACCCAAAAGGAACAACTACAAAAGAATATCTTTTTAAAGAAGATCTAAAAGGCAATAGTGATATTATAACCTTCTTTGATTTAGATCCAAAGGGAGTAGAGTTTACCTTTAATTTGAATTTTATAGGAACCCTATTACCCAGTCAGGTTTTTAGCAAAGATATGATAGATAAAGAGGGGGCTTGCATCATCAATATTTCGTCTATGAATGCTTTTACACCATTGACTAAGATTCCAGCCTACAGTGGTGCTAAGGCTGCAGTCAGTAATTTTACCCAGTGGCTTGCTGTGCATATGTCGAAGGTAAATATCAGAGTAAATGCCATTGCTCCCGGTTTTTTCTTAACTAAACAAAATGAAAAGCTTTTATTAAACGATGATGGCAGCTTCACAGAGCGAGCTGAGAAAATAATCAGCCAGACACCAATGGAGAGATTTGGGAAACCAGAGGAGTTAATAGGCACTCTGTTATGGTTGGTTGATAATAAGGCTTCGGGTTTTGTAAATGGTATTACCGTGCCTGTAGACGGTGGTTTTTCGTCATACGCAGGGGTTTAAGAATCATAGGGACAGGTGAGTTGATTTCGAAGCAACGCACCTGTCCCTATGATTCTTATGCCTGTCCCTGTGATTCTTAAAAAATTATATTGACTTAGAAAGCACTATATACTAGAATTACTTTAATGCATTAATTGAATAATGTTCTTATCAAGAGAGGCGGAGGGACTGGCCCTACGATGCCCGGCAACCTGCATTTAATTATGCTGTAAGGTGCCAAATCCAACAGAACTTAGTTCTGGTAGATAAGAGGAGTAATTTTAAGCTACTTTTCTTATAGGTAGCTTTTTTATTTTACATCTGCACTGTAAAAAAATTATCTGGAAAGAGTGGGATCAAATGAAAAAGAAAGAATTTATTGAACTGCTGGATAAAAAAATATTGGTTTTTGATGGAGCTATGGGCACCATGCTTCAGAGCAAAGGTTTGAAGGCAGACGAATGTCCAGAGATTTACAACCTGTTCCACAAGGAAGTCTTGTTGGACATACATGGGCAGTATGTAGATGCAGGCTGTGACATTATTCAAACAAACACCTTTGGAGCCAATAAAATAAAGCTTTCTCAATATGGTTTGTTAAATTCTGTTGTGGAGATCAATCAACATGCGACAGATATTGCCAGGAAAGCTTCGAAGGGTAGATGTCTTGTGGCTGGGGATATTGGTCCTGTGGGGAAAATGCTATATCCCTATGGAGATTTAAATTTTGATGAAGCCTATGAAGTTTTTTACGAGCAGGCAAAAGCATTAGTTGATGAAGGCGTTGATTTGATAAATATAGAAACTATGTCTGATCTTTATGAAGCAAAAATCGCTGTTATTGCGGTAAAAGCAGCTGGAAATTTACCAATTATTTGTACTGTGACCTATGAACAAAATCTAAGGACTCTAATGGGGACAGATCCGGAAACAGCAGTGACAATCTTAGAGGCGCTTGGAGTAGATGTGATTGGGACAAACTGTGGCTTTGGCGCTGATAGGATGGTGGAGGTTTTAAAGAGATCCCATGATATTTCAGAAGCATTCCTGATAGCCCAGCCTAATGCAGGACTTCCTAGGCTAGTAGGAAATACCACTGTTTATGATCTATCACCTAAGGGTATGGCAGGCTTTGCTGAGCCATTAGTAAAGGCAGGAGCCAATATAATCGGAGGATGCTGCGGAACAACGCCAGCCCACATAAAAGAATTGGTATTAACTGTGAGTGGATTAAAACCAATACCTAGAAAAAAAATAGAATTTTCCAAGCTGGCAGGTAGCAGTAAGACAGTATTGATAGGTAAAGAGCTGTCAACAAAGGTCATAGGAGAGTGTATTAATCCCACAGCTAGGAAACATCTCAAGCAAGCCTTAAAAGATGACAACATGGATGTGATCGTAGATGAAGCTTTTAAACAGCTTGATGCGGGAGCTCATATTATTGATGTAAATATGGGGATGAAAGACAGTGGCAACAGTGAAGGAGAGAGGATGGAAAAAGCAATACTGGCCATTCAAGGAATGATAAGTGAGCCTCTCTCTATAGATACTATAGATCTTAAAGCCATGGAAGCAGGCCTTAAGGCTTATAGGGGTAAGCCACTGCTTAATTCTACCACCGGAGAAGACAATGTTTTAGATGCTGTTATCAGTTTGGCAATAAGATATGGTGCTTCCATATTGGGGTTGACTCTAGACGGTGCAGGTATCCCGGAAACAGCTGAAGAAAGAGTTGCAATAGCGAAAAAAATTGTGAATAGAGCTTTGGAAAGGGGAATGAAGAAACAGGATATTTTTATTGATACCCTTACCCTCACCGCAGGGGCGCAACAGAAATTGGTTATGGAGACAATTAAGGCTCTTAAAATAGTGAAGGAGGAGTTGGGTGTAAAGACGGCTTTAGGTGTCAGTAATGTATCCCATGGTCTGCCGGCTCGTGAAAATCTAAATTCCGTCTTTTTGGCAATGGCACTTGAAGCCGGATTGGATTTACCTATCATGAATCCAATGCATGAGAATATGTGGACTGTAATTCACAGTGCTGATGTGCTAACTGGAAAGGATCCACAGGCATCAGCCTATATCAGAAGAAGCCAACCCGATTCTCACAAAAAAGCTGAAAATATTTTAGAGGACAGCTTTGAAAATAAGCTTAGGGACACCATTAAATCAGGCGAAAAAGGTCAAGTCTTTAAAATAATAGATGAATTAAAATCACAGGGAAAGGAAGCAATCACGATCATTAATGAATGTGTAATACCTGCCTTGGACGAGGTCGGAAATCTTTATGAAAAACATATTTTCTTTCTGCCTCAACTACTATTGGCAGCGGAGACAGCTCAAAAATGTTTTGGATACTTAAAGGAGGATCTTCAAAAAAGTGGTCAAGAAAAGGAAGGAACGATCGTATTGGCAACAGTGAAGAATGATATCCATGATATAGGAAAGAATATCGTAGCCGTTATGCTAGAAAATCATGGATTCAATGTAATTGATCTGGGAAGAGATGTTTCTGCAGATGTTATTATCAGTACAGCGTTGGAGCATAAGGCGGATATCATTGGCTTGAGTGCACTTATGACAACAACCATGCAGGAAATGAGAAAGGTAACAGAACAGCTTAATAAAATAAAAATTAATATTCCGGTATTGATTGGAGGGGCGGTAGTTACGCAGGATTATGCAGAGGAGATTGGTGCCTATTATGCAAATGATGCGATTGAAGCCGTGAAACAGTCAAGAAAATTAATTATGGAAAGGAAAAATTTATGATGCTGGAATTAAGAGATAAACTAGAGGGCGGTAAATTTGTCATAACTGTTGAGTTAGAGCCTCCAAAGGGGATTAATACCGATAAAGTGGTGTATTATTCTAATCAGCTTAGGGATAGGGTAGATGCAATAAATATAACAGATTGTCCCATGGCTAATTTAAGAATGAGTCCTATTGCTATTGCTCACATCATACGCACAAAGGCTAATTTGGATGCAATTTTTCACCTAACCTGCAGAGACAGGAATATAATAGGGCTTCAATCGGAGCTTTTAGGGGCAGCAGCCTTAGGCGTTAAAAACCTGCTTATTCTCACAGGTGATCCTCCTTCTGTCGGAGATCATCCGAAATCAAAGGGTGTTTTTGAGGTGGATTCCACAGGTCTGGTTCATATTGCAAATACGTTGAAAAATGGGAATGATATGTCAGGAAATCCGTTGAATGAGTCACCAAATTTTAATATAGGCGTTGCTGCGAATCCCTGTGCAAAGGATATGAGTTTAGAAATGGAAAAACTGATATCGAAAATAGAGAAGGGTGCAAATTTCATACAGACTCAACCTGTCTTTGATTTGGAAGCTTTAAATCTATTTCTTGAGAAAGTAAGACATTTCCATATACCTGTCATAGCGGGAATACTTCCCCTTAAGAGCATGAAAATGACAAGACATATCATTGAGCATATTCCTGGTATTGAAATTCCTAATTGGGTGGAAGAAAGAATGAAACAAGGAGGAAGACCAGAAGGGATTAAAATAGCTGTAGAGCTATTGAGTCAGTTTAGGAATATGACACAGGGAGTTCATATTATGCCTGTGGGAGATGCAAATATTGTGCTTGAAATTCTTGAGGAAGAGGAATAATTGACCTCTTCCTTAACTAGATATACTATGCCACAGGGGACAGTTCCTCTGTATTCCCTGCGGTTGCTGGCTTCGCCAACAATACAGACGAACCGTCCCCATGGCTACGCTCTTTAATAAACTAGTCACAAGTTTTAAGTATATCCACAAGGTTTTTTATGATTCTTGCAGTTATACCCCAAATAATATGGTTTTGATAGGTATAAAAATAAACAGGATATTCGCCACTCTTCCAGTTATAATTCTTTCCCTCTTGAATCATATGGTAGGGGAAACCCTCATTGGTCTTGATATAAATTTCTATTGGATGCGAAATCGGCTCATTTTCCGTGAAAAATTTAAGAGGGACGGTAAAAATCTCTGCAACCTCATCCTTGTTAAAGTCCAAGGCCTCTGGGTCTACACAATCTAAAAAACCCAAAAACGGATAGAGTAACAGGTTATAGGGTAGAACCAGAAAATCCAAAGGGCCAATGATTTTAATTCCGGAAGGGGAGAGATTCAATTCCTCGCTGGTTTCTCTTATAGCACAGTTCATAGGGGATTCATCAGGTTCAATTCTACCTCCAGGGAAACAAATTTCTCTGGGCTGAGTCTTTAAGGCTTCTGACCTTATCTCGAACAACAGATGAGGTTCATCATTTATTTGTATAATTGGAGCCATAACAGAATAGCACTTATAATTGCCCTCTGGCTGAGGAATTTTGTTCATAAATTTTTTAGTGAGTTGTTTTAGATCCATAGAATTTCACTCCTCATATTTAAGGTTAAGTTAATGTTGAGGCTTAACTTTATTTTGAATAGGTTATCATAAACATAGTATATTACATATTTATCATAAACCGAAGCAAAAATTCTATGGATTCAATTAGTAGTTTTTTCTGTGGATCTCTTTTTTTTAATAATGGAAATCAAAAGCAATGTAATTGGAATAATAAACTGAAAGGGAATGGCGTAAATAGGATATACTTCGGCTGCCCATCTAAGCATTTCGGGCAGACTTTCATAAATCCAGTTGGACAGAGAGATCACTATGGCGGTAATGGGCAGCACAAATAGCTTATAATCTTGCAATCCAAACAATTGAGTTATTCCTAGGGATGCAGCATATAAACAAATAACTATTTTAAGGCCTCCGTTGATAAGCAGATTAGCCGCTATAAATGGGTCTATCACAAAATCAGGAAGCAAACCGGTGGTAGAATGGGGCGGAAAAATTATTGTGTTTATGAGTTCAGGACCGAGCGCCATTAAATCCCTAAGGGTAATAATTAATAATATCAGACCGCTTGCTGTAATCGATAAAGAGGTAGTCTTGAGTAAATTTTCCTTCTTGTTTAAGGAGGGAAAGATCATCAGAAAAACCACAGTCTCGCCGAACGGGAAAGTCAATACACCAAAGCTGATCTTCAACACATGAGCAAATCCTTTATCCAGGAAAGGAAGTAAATTCTTCAGCTCGTAAGTATGAAAGAAAATAAAAAACAATGCAATAACAAAAAATATTGCAAAGGGCATCAATATTTCATTTACTCTAGATATTGCCTCTAAACCATTTCTGACAGCAAACGCCGTAACAACAGCAAGCGCAATAAGCAAAAAAAGCAGAGGGGTATCGGGGTAATTAACTGTGTTCATATATTCGCCAAAATTGCGAAGAACCAAGGCTGCCAAATGTATAAAATAAAATATGTAGAAGGTGGCAAAAATTTTACCAAAAAATCGTCCAAAGCATTCTGTCAGAATATCGATAAGCGTTCTTTGAGGATGAAGCAGAGATAAATAAACATATACGCCAATCAGCAGGTAGCTGGAAAACCAGCCTATGATGAATGCAAACCACGCATCCTGATAGGCTCCGACAGCTGAATTGATAATGGCTGAGCTGCCGTAAATGAATGCAAGCAAGAGAAGAAACAATTGTATAGAGGATATTTTTGTTTCTGATTTCAGGGTGTTCCACCTCCTAACAAAAAATCGATCATTTTTTCTATGTAAACCGCCGGGCTGGGAGGCTTGTCTGCTAATATCTGAAGCAGACTGATAGAAAAACCGGTGGTAAGCAATAAAAGATATGCGAGCAGGGTGGTTTTTCTCTGATTCGCATTTATTAATTTCTTCAAGTCCAATAAGAATATCAGCAAAAAGGCTGCAACGATGCCGACGATAAACATATCTTCTCTCCCTTTCGACTATATAGGTGTGCTGATCCTTCCGGTTCTTTGAATAGTAAATACAACTTCAACATGAACCGGAACACGGCTGAACAATTCAGGCCACTCTTCTTGTACTTCCTTCCAATATTTTGGGTGCTCAATATGGAGCAGTTCGCCTAAACCCATTATGTCAGAGTTATATTTTTTTTGCGAAATTTCAACCGTATTTAATACAATGCTCTTTATTTTTTTTTCGCATTCTTTTTCCAATTTTTGAAGAAAGTCGGGAGATGTGGTCTCTGCAAGTCCTTCTTGCCCTGCAATGCTGCCTAGGGCATTGATTTTAATGAAAAATTCGGGGCTGTTATCTACCAATCTCACATCTTTTTTTGTGTAAGAGCGTACTGCCTCAACCGTCACCATTTTATCTTTTGCTGATGGATTAGGAACGCTTAGGATACCACTTTTTATTAAATCTTTAATGTATAAGAGTCCAAGAGTCTCCTCAGATTCAAGCCATCCGATCAATTTATCCTCTCGAAACACTCCGGAACCGTAGATACGAATATTATGAATATCGATGGAATCAGAAGTGTTGCCGACAATTTCCACGACTGATATGGTGGGTTGTATTTCGTTGTTACTCAATAGCTTCATTACATCAATCATTCGGCTGTTTTGTATGTCACCGCTTTTTTTATGATTTTCAATGATGCCACGCAAATGAATTGCCGGGATTTGTTCTAAATCACTTGTTGCCCGGAGAATTTTTTGGGCGGTTGTATCCTTAGCTATCAGAATATTAGATGTAAGTCTTGTCTCATGATTTCTTTTGAAAAAGTCCATGGCATCAGCGATTCCTTTTCTTGCCAATTCTTCACCTATGACGATGACCTGAATATGACTGAAAAAGGATATTTTGTTGGAAACCTTATATTGATTTCGAATAGCTTCAAATACAGTTTC
>JAGXRU010000208.1 GCA_018335765.1 Alkaliphilus sp. | reverse complement strand
ACATCGTGGAAATGAATGTTATGGTTTTCCGGAAATTTTAATCTAATAACATAATTCTCTCCATTTTGAATTCTATCTCTGGCTTCCTCCACTGATACATCATGGCATAACCCATCATATTTTGCAGTTACTCCACTTTCTTTTTGACTCTCCCTAACCGCATCAAGCTTTTCTTTTGAGCAGAAACAGTAGTAGGCATGTCCAGAACTTATCAATTCCTGAATATATTTTTTATAAATATCTAATCTTTCTGATTGTATATATGGTCCGAATTCACCTTTTTGAACCAATTTACCCTCTTGAAACACAACCCCTTCATCATGTTTGATCCCTGACCAAGCTAGTGCTTGGATCATGTTTTCAATTGCACCTTCAACGTATCTAGTTTGATCGGTGTCTTCAATACGCAGAATATACTTACCTCCCTGCTGTTTTGCAAACAAATAATTATAAAGTGCAGTTCTTAAGCTTCCTATATGTAGAAATCCTGTAGGACTGGGCGCAAACCTTACTCTGACTGTCATAAAACACCTCCTAAATCCACAGCCTAAATACTTGTTTTTATTGATCTTGTTTTCTTTTAGTTTATTATATATCAATTATTTTTTGTTAGCAAGTTCTAGTGCATAAGGTACTACTTCGAAATAAGTGCAACTAGAGTTCAGGTGGAGTAAAAACTCCATCCGAACTAAGTTTTCTTTATAGCTTCAATTGCAATTATATTCTAGCTCTTTTAATATCTTTCCTTTAATTTCATTGTATCCCATTTCTACAGCTTCATGCCCACGCTTCTTATATTCTACAACCCCTTCATTTGCTTTTTTACCGACAACTATTCTGATTGGTATTCCGATTAGATCTGCATCTTTGAACTTTATACCTGCTCGTTCATCTCTATCGTCAAGCAGTACATCAATTTCGGAGCTAACCAGATCATTGTACAAACATGATGCTAAATCGATCTGTGTCTTGTCATTTACATTGACAATCGTTATTATTGCTTGATATGGGCTGATTGACATGGGCCATATGATACCATGCGAATCATGATGTTGTTCCACTACAGCTGCTACTATTTCTGTGACATCAATAAGATAATGTCCCACGAAAACCGTTGATCCGGTTTCAGTGGTTTGGGAAATATTTTCAATATGACATAACTCTATTCCATTATCAAAAGATATTATTTCATTACACAATCTGCATTTATCTCCACTATTTATCAATCCAATATCTGCAATCATGTCTACCGTGTAATCACGACTATAATTTACATTTCTAAGATGATAATCTGTTTTATTAGCTCCCGATACAGCATTCTTTACTTTCACCGCCTCTCGATCGGCAATGACACTTACTCCTTTTAACCCTACCGGCCCTGCAAATCCTGTTATTGCTCCAGTTATTTTTTCAACATCTTCTCCGCTTGCAAACTCTAACTCGTCCGGGGTTATTTGCAATAGATTTTCCAATTTCCTGAAATTCAGTTCCCTATCACCCCTAAGCAAAGTAGCCACGAATTTGTCCTTAACCTTAAAAATCAAGCATTTTAGTAATTTTTTTTGGCTCACTTCTAAGTATTGCTCTAAATCACTTATGGTTTTTACGCTGGGAGTATATATTTCCTCTAGGGGCTTATCTATTATGTTTTCATCTTGATCCTCAAAATAGACGGCACTCTGTAGTGTGGCTGAGTAATTACAGGAATTGCAGTATGCAAATGCATGTCTGCCCGCTTTACTAGGAGCAAAAACTTTTTTCCGAGATAGTTCATCTTCATCAGATAATTCATCATCTAATTTTTGCACAATCAACCCACATTGCTTGAAAATTTCTTCAATCAAATTTTGGACATTTTCGATATTCGAACTTCTTTCTTCTTCACTTCCACATAGGGTAATAGCTTCAACTTGTATAATTTCAGGAGTTCTGAAGGTTTTTTGTTTAATGTCTTTATCCGAAATCATATTAGGCCTTATACTAAACAGCCCTACAGAAAGTTCTTTATTGAATTTAATATCACTTCTTACCAATTGAATAAATAAATCTTTGCTCGAAACTGCTGTATTTGGAAGGAGCATCTTTTGAAAGTGCCCCCCTAGCTTCCTCTCCATCAACTTTTGTATTTTATCTAATACTCTAAAACCCATCGGCATATAAGCATAGTAACCGGATTGAACTTTTTTTACCATTCCCGACCTAATGAGAAGCTGTAAAGATGTGGATTCTATGTGGGAAGGTACTTCTCTAAGTGTATTTACAATCATTTTTGACATTTTCATGTTTTTTCTCCCTCTATTTCGGTATTCTGTTTTTTAGAAAACTCATTGTGCAACAGAGTATTAAAGGTGGTTATTGAAATAACCACCTTTAATACTCTAGTATGCCTTAGCCACATATACCATATGTTTTGCTTCACTCTGACAAAAATGGCACTTGTCACCTAAATCTTCCTGTTCAAATGGAATACAGCGGATTGATGCACCAGTCTCTGCCCTGACATTGTCTTCGCATTCCCGTTTACCGCACCACATGCCTTTAGCAAAACCTGGAGATTGTTCCATCTTTATTTTGAATTCTTCAAAATTAGATATATAATAGGTTTTTTCATCCCTTAAATTTTTAGCCTTTTGAAGCATATTTTCATGAATATCATCCAATAGCTTTTCCACGTGCTCCTTAAGCCCTTCCATGGGTACAGCCTGCTTTTC
This sequence comes from Alkaliphilus sp., assembly GCA_018335765.1. Taxonomy (GTDB): domain Bacteria; phylum Bacillota; class Clostridia; order Peptostreptococcales; family Thermotaleaceae; genus JAGXRU01. The sequence continues at coordinate 2,117 of JAGXRU010000208.1, read as the reverse complement.
CAAAGTGTCTCTTCTGAAAATCATAACTTGATTTTTTTCTATATCCTTTGGTCCAATTTCTATTCTTATTGGCACGCCCTTCATTTCCCATTCATTGAATTTCCAACCTGTGGAATAATGTTCATTGTCATCAATTTCTACTCTGATATCATCGCCAAGGCACTTCTTTAATTCATGGGCCTTATCTAGCACACCCTCCTTATGCTGGGCAATTGGTATGATAATAACTTGAATTGGTGCTACCCTCGGAGGCAATACCAGTCCTCTGTTATCTCCATGAACCATGATAATTCCACCTATTAGTCTAGTGGATACACCCCATGAAGTATGGTAGGGATTCTCAACTTCTCCCGTTCTTCCAAGAAATGTGATTTCAAACGCCTTTGTGAAATGCTGCCCTAGATTATGAGAGGTGCCTGCTTGAAGGGCTTTACCGTCATGCATTAGCGCCTCCATTGTATAGGTAGCATAAGCTCCAGCAAATTTCTCTTTATCACTCTTTCTTCCAGTAACTACCGGTATTGCCATGAGCTTTTCAGCAGTCTCTTTATATATTTCAAGCATTTTCAACGTTTCTTCTTGTGCTTGATCATAAGTTTCGTGGAGGGTATGTCCCTCCTGCCATAAAAACTCAGAAGTTCTTAAAAATGGTCTGGTAGATTTTTCCCATCTCACAACACTACACCATTGATTGAATAGATATGGCAGTTCCCTATAGGATTTTAACCATTTAGCATACATGGCACAAATAATTGTTTCTGAAGTAGGTCTTATGCACAATCTCTCTGCCAACTCTTCTTTCCCTCCGTGGGTCACCCAAGCAACCTCTGGTGCAAAACCCTCCACATGCTCTGCTTCCTTCTGCAATAGGCTTTCAGGAATAAGCAAAGGAAAATACATGTTTTTATGTCCAGTATCCTTAAATCTTTTATCCATATATTTTTGAATATTTTCCCAAATAGCATACCCATAGTGCTTAATTACCATAAATCCTCTTACAGGTGAATAATCTACCAATTCAGTTTTAAGTATTACATCCGTGTACCATTGGGGAAAATCTACCTCCATTGGTGTGATATCCTGCACAAATTGCTTTTCTTGTTTTGACATTTAAACCTCTCCTTTTCATGACTATCTTATTCTTTAAAAAAACAAATAAAAAAAACCCTTCATCTCAATATTCATAGAGACGAAAAGGGTTATTCTTCCGCGGTACCACTCTAGTTAATTCCAAATGGAATTCTCTTTATCAGGAGATAACGGTCCCATTCCGCAAGGCTTACTAATAGTTCAGCCTCAAGCTCCAGGGTGGGTTCGAAAAGTACTCACATGCAGATTCTTGCAGCCTAGGAATCCTGCTCTCTAAAAGGAGTTTCTTGTCTACTAATCCCCTTCCCAACATTTAATTTTTTAAATTTATATACATATTAACTAATCTTAGTATATTTGTCAATGATTAAATCGAATCTTCAATATCATTATACAATATTACACTCATCTAAGTTGCAATAAAAAACCATTTCTTAAATAAGGGCTTTGCCCGTCATTCAACGGTTTCAGTGGGAGATTTAACTCCCGCTGAAAAAATTAAATGGTACCCGCCGCCTATAGAGGCGGGGGACATCTTAAATTAGTTATAAATATTCATTCGTTATTGAAGCTATGGCATTAGCCGCTATACCCTCTCCTAATCCCACAAGCCCCAACCCCTCTGTCGTTGTTGCCTTTACATTGACAAATTCCTTTTCAAGCCCTAGAGCGTTTGCAATATTATCTATCATCTGGTCTATATAAGGCGCCATCTTAGGAGCTTGGGCTATAATTGTGGCGTCCACATTATTAACTTCATATCCTTTTCTTCTAATCATATCATTAACCTCTTCCAACAGCTTTATACTGGAAATTCCCTTGTATTTAAGGTCTGTATCCGGAAAGTGTTTGCCTATATCACCTAAGGCAGCAGCTCCTAGCAAAGCATCTTTTATGGCATGAAGCAATACATCTGCATCCGAATGCCCCAATAAGCCTTTATTAAAAGGAATATCCACTCCTCCAATAATAAGTTGTCTTCCTTCCACCAATTTGTGGACATCATATCCTATACCAACTCTAATCAT
>JAGXRU010000207.1 GCA_018335765.1 Alkaliphilus sp. | reverse complement strand
AAGCTTGGCGGCACTTATCTCCCGCTTATAGAAGCGGGAGTATTAGTAACGCCGCTGAGATAAAGTTGAACTTGAATTAAGGTTAGTAATAATATATACTGTTTATGTACTATTCATCTGGGAGTAGATGGGTGCTGGTGTGCCTTCTGGTCTTCAAAACCAGTTTGAGGGGTTAGTAGCTTCTCGGGTGGGTTCGATTCCCACATATTCCCGCCAGTATATTAAGAGCATTTACATGCTCTTTTTTTATATTGCAGGAAAGTTGCACTTTTCTGTAATATAAAAACTTTTCATTTTTAGAACCAATTTAACAATTGCAAAACCTGTATAAGGTACTTAAAAATGGAAATAATATATGTCTAGATAGATTAGGAGGGATAGTATGTTTAACAGGAGAAGGCGTAACGGAAAAATTATAGTGTGGTGCTTTGTATTGCTGTTGACAGGTTTTGTGTACGGTTTTTTTACAAATGATGTTCCAATGCTAAATAAATCTAGTCGCAATGACGAAGAAGCTAAAATACCAAAAGTTCTGGTTGAAGAACAAAAGCCAATTAAAGTTGAAAATCAAATTACAGAGCCTATCATTGAGGATGATTTTACGGAAACAGTTTTAAAGAATGACAATGTTGTCACCAATAATACTAAATTAATTTTAAAAACCTATTATGAAAAAACTAGGGATACTATTATCCAAGAAAGGGAATTACCAGTGATGCTTATTGGAAAAACCCTTGACGAATTAGAAGACTACTTATTGGGAAATTATGGGGGGTGGACTATTAGAGAAATCAATAAAGATCAAGTAGAACTATACCAAGTATCCAATCAGATATCGCCAAATTATTATGTCATAAAGGATTACAATGGATATATAACAATATTTCAGGTAGATGAAGACGGGAATATGAAATTAATCAATCAAACAGAAATACCGGTGAATTCACTTAGCGATGTCGACATGCTGAAAATACAGGAAGGAATCGTTGTAAAAGGGTTAGATGGTATTCACCAGCTATTGGAAGATTACAGCAGCTAAAAAAATACACACGAAAGTGTGTTTTTTTTAGCTTATTAAATAATAAAAAATTTAGAAAATATGGTACAATATAAAATATGATTGAATAGGTGTCTGTGAAATAAGGAGAAATTTATGATTATTGTGGGCATAGATCCAGGTATTGCAATTTTAGGCTATGGAGTAATCGAATATAAGGGAAACCATTTCAAAACTATAGATTATGGTGCAATAGTAACTGAAGCAAAAGAGCAAATGCCTGATAGGCTGGTGAAAATATATAGAGAATTAAGTGGGATTTTAGACAAGTATACTCCAGATGCGGTTGCAATTGAAGAATTGTTTTTCAATAAAAATACCAAGACAGCTTTAATAGTGGCACAGGCTAGAGGTGTTACTATATTATCGGCTGCTAATTTGGGATTAAATACATATGAATACACACCACTACAGATTAAACAAGGAGTTGCTGGTTATGGGAGAGCGGATAAACAACAGATTCAATTCATGACTAAAACAATACTAAATCTTAGTATAATTCCTAAACCAGACGATGTGGCAGATGCCTTAGCAGTGGCTATATGCCATGCTCATTCATCGACCTTTGGCAGTTACTTTAAAATCAAATAATGGAGGGATCATGATTTGCTGTATTACATAAAAGGGATGATTATTCACAGTGGAGAAGATTATTTGGTTTTAGATAATAGCGAAATAGGTTATAAAATTTTCACATCTCTCACATCTATAGCATCAGTTAATGTTATTGAAAAAGTTACAATGTATACTGTATTAATTCATAGAGAAGACGATATGAGCATTTATGGTTTTACTACTCAGGATGAATTAAAAATATTTCAATTACTGACTACAGTTTCTGGAGTAGGTCCTAAATTAGCCCTTGGAATACTTTCTTCAATACCTTACAATCAACTAGTTGGAATGATAGGTTCGGAGGATATTACCGGCTTGTTAAAAGCCCATGGGGTAGGTAAAAAGACAGCTCAAAGAATAGTTTTAGAGCTTAAGGATAAGGTTGACCATACTATTTTCCTTAAAAATGCTGGGTCAGGCATACAAGTCCGCCAAGATAATAAAGTTGAAGAAGCCATCAATGCGTTAATCTCCCTAGGATATATTAGATCGGAAGCAGAAAGAATTGTCATAATGGTTAATGACGATAGTTTGAATATTGAAGAGCTTATTAAAAAGGCATTAAAATGTCTTCTAAGGTAATATGAAAAGAGGGATTAAGCACATGCATGATTTAGAAAATAGAATTGTGACAACTACACAAAGAACTGAAGATGTCGATGTAGAAACCACCTTGAGACCCAAAATCCTAGTGGATTATATCGGACAAAATAAAGTCAAGGAAAAGATGAAAATATTTATAGATGCGGCAATGATGAGAAAAGAATCTTTAGATCATGTATTACTATATGGTCCGCCTGGGTTGGGAAAAACTACCTTGGCTGCTATTATTGCCAATGAATTGGGCGTAAATTTCAGGATAACCTCAGGTCCTGCCATTGAACGTCCAGGAGATCTGGCAGCAATACTAACAAATTTAGGAGAAAATGATGTCTTGTTTATTGATGAGATACATAGGCTAAATAGAACTGTAGAAGAAATATTATACCCCGCCATGGAAGACTATGCGTTAGATATTATTATAGGCAAAGGTCCGAGTGCACGATCAATACGTTTGGATTTATCTAAATTCACACTTGTGGGTGCCACTACCAGAGCGGGACTATTAACCTCTCCGCTTAGAGATAGGTTTGGAGTCATATGCAGGCTTGAATTATACGAAGTAGAAGACTTGCATAAAATAATCAGAAGATCTTCTGAAATTCTACACATAAAAATCGATGAGAAAGCTGCTGATGAATTAGCCTTAAGATCAAGGGGTACTCCTCGCATTGCCAACAGACTCCTAAAAAGAGTAAGAGATTATGCTCAAGTGAAAGGTAATGGAATCATAAATATCGAAATTGCAAAAGAAGCTTTGAATCTCTTGGAAATTGATGAGTATGGCCTAGATAATGTTGATAGAAATATATTAATGACTATAGTTGATAAATTTGATGGAGGACCAGTCGGATTAGACACTTTAGCAGCTTCAACAGGTGAGGAAAAGAGTACAATTGAAGATGTTTACGAACCCTTTTTACTTCAATTAGGTTTTCTGCAAAGAACTCCAAAAGGAAGAATAATCACTAAAAGAGGGCAAGTCCATATTGGTGCATGTGTTGTGGAATAGTAAATAAAAAAGTGAATAGGGAGTTCGTCCTATTGCAATGCTGTAATAGGATTTTTTGTTAAAATATAAAATTCGCATATTAAAACTTTATTACACAAAATTTATAAGAGGAAAAGCGTCATTAAATGTCGAAAATAAATAGTAATAGCATTAATATTATACAGGAGGAATATTTTGATGAAGTTATTACAGACAGTTATAATTGGATTATTAATATCATTAATGCTTGTACCGTATACAGCCTTTGCGACAGCAGGTTCAAGAATTATTCCTGAAAAAATTAATGTAGGTATACGATTTGGGACCAGTGCAACGCCAATTGTTGGAATTTATTCGAAAACTGGTTTGGAACTTGGTACCTATATCGGTAATGAATTTAAGCCTATTTACAGCTTTCTCCAAAACAATGAGATAATGGTCAGAAAAGATAGTTTTTTCATGAATCTAAATGGAAGTTTCATTGAATATAAATCTGATGAATTGAATGATCTGAACAATGCGAATTTGCAAGGTCCGATCCATATTCAAATTGGTGATACCTTTTCCACTAAAGAGGCGGCCGAAGCTAGCATATCCGCCTTGCCAGCCTTAGGAGAAGCACCTTATATTTCTTACGAGGATGGATGGAAGGTGTGGATCGGCTTGTACACCTCTATGGCTAATGCAGAAAGAGCCATAGCTCAATTTAAAACTTCTGCACCGGAACTAAAATTCAGTATTATACCCCAAGACAGTAAAAGGATACAAGTAGTTGATAGAAATGGAAAAGTATTATTCATGTATAATTCGGAAAAGGATAATTATATGTTCAGGTCAATACCTTCTAAGGATGCTCAGCCCCTCATTCGTGTAGACGGAAAAAACTTTAGAGGGACGATTCATTTTAAAAGATATTC
>JAGXRU010000206.1 GCA_018335765.1 Alkaliphilus sp. | reverse complement strand
AACTGTGCCGGTTCTCTGAATGATGCTCGTGCTGTCCACTACATTTACCGTCAAGGTTTCGGTGTTTTTGGTCACAGGGTCGATGTAATTTATCGTCAATATCCCAAGCCTTTCATGAACCCTCACAACCTCACCGCTATAGCTCGTATTGAGCTGTACGCTCTTAGCCTCTACTTCCGTCACCACATTATTTTCAAGAGTTATCTCAACATCATAGTTCAGCCTTAGATCAAACAACTCCGCCGACTTTCTGTCAAGCGTTATATTTACTCTGCTCGAGATGTCATAAGTAACTTCCTTGCTTTCACCATCTAAGAGAACCACCAGCTTGTCCGGATTCTCCATCCTGATTCCTCTTATAGTGCCCTCGACCGTCCTCTCAACGCTTCTACCGGTTGCATCAATATCAGTGATCCTATTTTGCCTGACCACGACCTTTACCACATCACCGACCTGCAGCTCTACCAGATCAGCCGTCCTGCCGTCCCTTGTCACATCTACCCTGTCGGAGATGACAAACTCCAACACCTGATTGTTGGTTGTCTTGATCTTGACAGTAGGATTGTCTGCAAAGGTCACCCTCGTTTCCAATATCCCGCTATAGGTGCCTTCAGTCAGCAAAACCTCAATCTTAGCAGCCTTTTGCCCCACGAAGTCGACTATTACCCTGTCCCCTTCTTTTAAGACACTGATGCTGACACTCTTGTTGTCAACAATCACCCTGCTGTCGTCATATACCATAAATTCCCTCTTGAAATTTATATCAAAGGCATCTGAAACTGTAAGCAGATAGTGATCGTCCTCCTCCTCAACATCGTAGATGACACCCTCAAATTGACTGACCACATTGCTGATTTCTATTCCTATGAGTTTTTTTGCGGCGTCAAAGGTCAGGGCAACACTGTCGCCTACTTTTATATCATTAAACCTTGCCACAACGCCGTTTCTTTTTACAACTCCCGCAGGCTCGAGAGTATAGACGTATTCAGCATTTTCGTCATCCTTTACAATAATCATTCTTTCATTTTGCACAACAAAGCTGACTATTTTTGTTTCAGGATTTACTATAACAGGCGGAGTTACAGGCGGCTCTACTGCGAGATCCTCAAGCATATCATAGCTTTTAAAGCAGATAGTAGCCATCTCCGCCCTCTTAATGCTTTGGGTTGGATTAAACCTGTTTTGGGTATCCCCTGTGAAGATATTCTCTCTCACCAGCCAAGCAACATATGGGACAGCCTGATCCTTGACCATCTCTCCATCTACAAAGCCAAGGACAGGCCTTACGATCGAATCGGCTCTTACTTCATCGTTTATGTCAATAGCCTTTCCGAGAAAGATAGCCACATCTTCCCTTTTGGCATTTTGCTGAACTCCATTTCTCACAAAGCTCTGCAGATCTCCCACCTGAATAATCTTGTATTCCAAGGCATAGGCAACCGCCTCGTGAGCCCAGGCAGGTATATTGGCATTCGTCAAAATAGCTCTGTATTTTTCAACCAGCCCTGTGGTGCTCTTAAGCTGATCCGTTGCCTTTAAGGTGTTGTATATCATCTGAACAGACTCAACATAGGTCACAGGGTTTTCAGGTCTGAAGTTGAACTTCAGGGTTTTGTCATCAAAGTATCCGCTTATGATGCCCTTCTCAGACATTCCTGATATAAAAGCCCTCGCCCAATGGGTATTGCTGACATCGGAAAATACATTTGCTCCAAGAGCTGTTATGCTAGAGCCGGTGATAAATATCAGCACAAGGATAAGACTGAGCAGTCTTTTGTTTTTCATTACAATACCTCCTTCCAATATTTTTTCGGAGAATTATATTGCGGAAAATCGAAACACATATATCCCCTATTTGCGTTCAAAACATGTCAAACGTTACGTCCCCGTGACATGTTACATATATTCTGCGGGGGATAGATACGGTTTGGAAAATAATGCTTTCAGCTGCTCGTGCTGTGCATTTAGCTCATTCATCTGATTTTCTATCTGCATCACTGCCAGCTCTGCTTCTTTTAAATCTAGCTCTATGACCATACCCGCATCATACTGCACACGCAGTATTCTCAAAGAGGCTTGTGCCTTGCCGAGATTTTGCTCAAGCACTGCATAGTTTGCCTCTAGTATTCTGATCTGGTTATATCTTGCCCTGACGGTCTTATCCAAATCCGATTTCATCCTCGCCAGAGTATTCTTAGCTGTGCTGATATCGATCTCCTGTGACTTGTAGGACTCTCCGCCTATGTTGTATTCAAACAGCAGGAGTCCCAGCTCACTATTTTTGAGCTGCTGCTCCTGTAGCCATATGTAGGGATCGTCAAGCACCGCACTTCTGGCGACATCCTCCACATCTAGCTCCTCTAGGGGCATCCACTCTGTACTGTCAGCTATCACGTATTTATTGCTGTCCTTTATTCCCAGTAGCTGATCAAGCTTTATATACTCACTCTCCAATGATTTTTGCAGTATCTGTCCCTGCTTTACCTCCAGCTCATAGCTTCTCCTTGCGTTATCCAGACCGTGTTCGCTCTCCATCCCATTGTCAGCCTTGATTTGTGCGATATTGAGCCTCGTTCTTGCGACAGCGGTTTTCGCATCCGCAAGCCTTGCATCATTTTTGAGATTCACTATCTCATCGAGTGATGTCCTTACGCTAAAGCCTATGGCTTCCTTCGTAAGACCTATCTGCCTTTCAGCCCAAGCTTCACCCGTCCTTAGTCCGTCCTTGGCGACTATCAGGCTTGGAACAAAGCTTCCGAGCGGAAGAAACAGGCTTGAGTTTAGTTCCTCCGCCTTGTCAAGACCGATTTCTTTTGCCCTCATTTCGTAGCTATGTGCCAAAGCCAGCTCCAATGCCCTCTCATAGGTCAAAACCTCCGTCACAGGCACTTCGCTCTCTGCTTCTTCGGGTCTTGCTCCTGTGATTCTCACCGTCTTGGTGTCCTGCTCCCACTCCACCCTGTTGCCTAGGGCTTCACTGACAAAGCGCAGGGGTATCATTGCCCTGTCCTCAACAATGATCGGCTGTGCCTCCAGCTTTACCGTCTTGTTGTTTTTGAGTGC
>JAGXRU010000205.1 GCA_018335765.1 Alkaliphilus sp. | reverse complement strand
AAGGGGGCGGTTTCATGGATATTATTATGTTCTTTATCAATCAAATCTTTAGAGAAGCATCACTGTTTTTGGGAATTATTGCTCTGGTTGGTCTTTTAATTCAGAAGAAATCATTTTCCGAGGTGCTGCAAGGAACTTTCAAGACAATTATTGGAGTAGTCATTTTGACTCAAGGGGTAAGTATTATTGTTAATTCGATGCTGCCTTTGAGTGGTGGTTTTAATCAGTTGTATGGTATTCAAGGTGATGCAGTATTACAACCAATGGGGTCAGAAGCTCTTATTTCTCAGTTTGGATCTCAAATTGGTATATCAATGTTGTTGGCTTTCTTAATCAATGTATTTGTTGCAAGGTTTACTAGAATAAAGAACGTTTTCTTAACAGGTCATCACTTATTTTGGTTTGCGTTTATATTTGTTGCAGTAGGTGTGGAAAATGGGTTAAGCGGTCTTGGATTAGTTGCTTTTAGCACTATATTCCTAGCAGTGTATATTATAGTAGTTCCAGCACTTATCCGACCTTATGTAAAAAAAGTTATCGGCGATGATTCATTTACATTAGGGCATCCAACAGTAATACTGTCTTTAGTTTCAGGGTGGGTGGGAAAAGTGTTTGGAGACACATCAAAATCAACAGAAGATCTGAAGTTTTCTCCAAAACTAAATTTCTTAAGAGAAATCACGATCACTTCCTCATTGGTTATGTTCATAGTTTACATGGTAGTCGGAATACTTTTAGGTGATGCTGCTACAGAAGTATACGGTACTGATAGGAATATGTTCGTCTATTCTTTAATGCAGGGTATATTATTCGGTGCTGGCTTAACAGTTCTTCTAAGTGGGGTCAGGATGATGTTGGCAGAGATAATTCCGGCATTTAAGGGCATCTCAGACAAAATTATTCCTGATGCAATTCCTGCATTGGATTGTCCGATAATTTTCCCTTATGCACCAAATGCTGTGCTTATAGGATTTATTGTTTCTATGATTACATCAGTGATTACCATTATATTATTGGGAGGAACTGGGCTTTTCGCTTACGCTATTTTACCTTTAACAATTACTTGCTTTTTCGAAATTGGAACAGCCTCAGTTATAGGAAATGGGACAGGTGGAGTAAGAGGAGCTGTATTAGGTTCTGCGGTTGCAGGTGTTTTGATGATTTTCTTAGTAGGCTTCTCGATTCCATTTTTAGCAAATACAGCTTCTGATTGGATAGTAATTTTCGGAGGCAATGATTTCTCATTATGGGCAATAATATCCGGCTTATTTGGAAGGTTATTCGGGTAAGGGGGAAATAATTGATGCTTGTCTATGGAAAAAAGTATTTCGAACGAATTATGGAGATACTTGAAACGGTTTTAGATACTCAACAAGAAAAAATTGTATTAGCAGCACAAAAATTTGCTGAAGTCTTTGAAAATGGGAATTCAATATATGTTTTTGGTTGCTCCCATGCCGGTATAATTGCAGAGGAGCTATTCTATAGAACTGGTGGTCTAGCTGTTATTAACCCGATATTTAATCCAACTCTTATGCTAAACACCAGACCTGTAACTATGACCTCTACAGCTGAGAGATTAGAGGGATTCGGTTCTGCTATACTTAATCAAAGTCCGGTTAAGGCAGGGGATGCGATATTAATCCACTCGGTTTCAGGCAGAAATCCAGTAGTAATTGAAATAGCTTTAGAAGCCAAGAAAATAGGCTTGTTTGTTATAGCCCTTACAAATTTGACGTATTCGCAAAATGTTACTTCAAGACATTCTAGTGGAAATAAGCTATACGATGTAGCGGATATCGTAATAAATAATTGTGGTGATTTTGAAGATGGGACAATAACCTTAGAAGGCTTAAACCAAAAAATTGGCCCATCCTCAACAGTCATTGGTGCTGCTATAGGCAATGCTATCGTTATAGAAACGGCACACATATTGCTGGAGAAAGGTATTACACCTCCTGTGTATCGCAGTGCCAATGTTGATGATGGAGATGCCTTTAACAAAGAACTGGTTGAAAAGTATAAAGACAGGATACATTATCTTTAAGAAGAAGGGTGACTATTGTCACCTTTCTTAAAGAGATTTTGACTCAGGAGGTAAATTTGTGGAGATTGTAAAGCTGGAAAACATATTGGCAAAGGTAGAGTGTTCTAGTTGGGAAGAAGCTATTATTTCAGCGGGCGAACTGTTGATTAAATCGGGTTATGTTACCGAAAAATATGTAGATGAAATGGTTGAGGCTGTAAAACAGCTGGGACCATACATTGTGATGGTTCCGCATGTTGCTTTAGCTCATGCAAGACCAGGTGACTCGGTTCTTATGGAAGGAATAAGCGTAATTACATTAAAAGAACCCTTGGATTTCGGCAGTGAATATAATGATCCTGTGAAAATAGTCATAGCATTTTCAGCAACAGACGCAGGCAAACATCTGAAAGCTATTCAAGATATTTCTAAAATATTGGAAAATGATGAGAAGCTTGAGATGATTTTTAATGCGTCAGATTCTAAAATTATATATAATATTATTAACGACATAGATTAAGGAGATGAAAGCCATGTCTAAAATAAAAGTGCTAGCTGTATGTGGTTTTGGTGTAGGTTCATCAATGATATTAAAGATGAAAATAGATGAAGTGCTTAAAGCTCATGGAATAGTTGCTGATGTTTTTACTACAGATGTAGGATCAGCTACCTCAACCCCATGTGATATTATTTTCACGTCAAAAGAGCTGGAAATAAATATTAAAAGCAAGGCAACAGTACCCGTTGTAGCTATTCAAAATTTTATTAATAAAAAAGAAATAGAAGAAAAGGGATTAGAACTTATCAAGGGATTATTAAGCAAATAATGTGTTAGAGGGATGGGGACAGGTACTGTGATTGCCGTGATCGAGGAATCAAGGTACCTGTCCCCATGATTCTCCATAATAGGGGGTGAATTTCTTTGCTCGCAATAACTAATGGGGTAGTATTGATAGGTGATGGAAACATCTCTGAATTAGCTTTGCTCATTGACGATAAGGTA
>JAGXRU010000204.1 GCA_018335765.1 Alkaliphilus sp. | reverse complement strand
CCGCCATCTTTGCAAGCCTTTCCGCCATTGACGCTCCTGCTTCTGCCATGGCAGAGACGATTTTATCAATCTGTTCTTGAGAATATTCACTGAATTTCTTTTGAGCTTTCTTTGCAGTGAGTGCTAAGGTTCTTGCCTGCTGTAAAGACTGAAGATCCTTGTCCATCTGTTGCTCCATCTAGGCATCTCCCCTTTCTTTATAGGTCATAATTGTCTTGACTAATTCGTCTTTTCTGGCAAAGCGGATCTCGTTTTTATCTAGTGGTATACCTTCTAACTGCCTTGCTAGGATTCTTAGATCCACCACCCTCATTCCCATCAATTCTCTGGCTTCCTTTGGCATTTCTATAACTTTAAAGTCCGTCTCCATGCTTTCGGATTCATTTGTAATAACTTCATTTGCAATAATTTCATCTGTAGTAACTTCATCTGCAATAATTTCACCTTCCGGTAGACCTGCCTCGTCAATAGATATTTGAACTTCTATAGTTTCCTGCAAAACTTCCTTTATTTGAACTTCCGAAATATTAATATTAGCTCTTTGTTGATCCCCCATATAAATAATTTGTTTTAATTCTTCTGCCGGTCTTGGTATAACATGGGCGGATACCAAACATCGCATCTTTTTCACAGCTATTTCCGCTGATTCTATTGAAGCCTTTACCGCACCCACATCACCGCAGATCTTTATAGAAACCAATCCCCCTCCAGTCATCTCACAGTTGATCAATGATACATTGGCAGCCTTCAAACAGACATCCGCTGCCATTACTGCCCCTACATAACCATAGGTTTCTATGAGCCCAAGCGCCTGTTTATCCATCTTTTTCACCTTCTCGTCCTAAGACTAATTAAAATTTTGTAGGATTGTCAGCAACAAACTGCACAGCAGCTGCAAATGCATCACAAGCCGCTTTGCAAGCTGACTGGCTGCCTGTTAACAAGCCGCCTCCGAAGTTTGTTTCACTTGGTGGACCATAGAATGAAGCCAATTTAACATCTGCAGACTTCAGTGCAACATCTAGTGCATACATTGCCTCCATAGGAGGTGCAATCAGATATGCCAGTGCCTCTCCTTCCTTGACCCCTGCTATCCCTGACAGATAAGACCCTGTTCTGGAAATACATTGAGCATAATAAGCAATAGTGTCTTCGTCATTGGCACTGTAAAAGCAGGCTTCATTTTCGATATATTCGATGGCAGCATTTAAGCCACTTCTCACTTCCGCTGGGTTTGGACCTGCCAAAATACCAATAAACTCACCCGCTAATTTCGTGTTGGCATTTGCCGCACCACCATAAAATGATTTTGCATACACGACCTGCACATCTGCTTTTTTGGTGGCTTCATCTAAGGCTGTATAAGATACGTCATCAATATCGGCAGTTATCATCCCAATGCTTTTTTGGTGGGGCTGCAAATTAAAGGATGCTGCCATTTCTGGATTGAGATTAGAAATTATCTTTGCACTTAAAACTTTTGCACGGATTGGATCATTTCTCATAGCTTATCCCTCCACAATCTTTCATTTTTATAGTTTTAATTCTAATCCGCTGGCTTTCTTTTCAAGCATCATATTCAGGATATGGGCAATATGGGCTCCTGCCTCTACAGCAGGCGTTCCTCCCTTATGAATGTTAGAAACTACGGTTCTTCTGGCTTCAGGCATGTTTACCCTTGCCCCATAAGCCATATACGCACTCATGCTTTCACCTGTTGCCAAACCCGGTCTTTCGCCAATCAATACACAGGTGACATCCGCCTCGAGCGTCTCAGAGATGACATCCATTGCGGGAACTCTACCATATTTTACAAAGAAGGGTGTTCCAACCTTCACCTTATAGCCTTCAAGCCCTTGCATGATCGCTGGTAATATGTCCCGAATATTTGCCTCAATAGCTGTTGAACTCAAGCCATCGGAGATATAGACTTGCACCTGGGGTTTTTTGATACACTGCTTTCTAATCACATCCAATTCTTCCTCGTCAAACTTTCTTCCTAGGTCTGGCCTTGTCAAATATTGATCCTTGCTCACACACTTGGTCTTAATGGAAAATAAATTCATTTCCTTTAAAAATTCTTCCGAAACATGAGTAAACACAGCATCCATTGCCACAGCGTGGTCAGCCCGAAATCTTAGCAAGGTCTCCGTCATGTACCTTGGACCTGCCCTCCAAACACCTATTCTGGCAGGTGTCGTTGCTTTCATTTTTAGTAGGGCGGTTAAATTTTCAGGATTTGGTACCAACACCTGCTGTTTTAGATCTACAGCAGTAATATCATGGAGCATTTCGTCTTCTAATATTTTACTACCAGAAAAAGCCGAAACTTTATTTTCATCTATACCTTTATTGGGTTTTGTTGCTTGATTGAGTTCTAAGAGTACCTGTTCAATCACCTTTTTAAGGTCTTTTTCAGTAATCACATGTTTCACCCCTCTTAATATTTTAAAAATATGGATGCATCTCCAGCAATGGATGTCAGTTTCCCTTTTTCATCCATAATGCCCATTTCAATTAGCCATTTAAAAAATTCTTCTGACGGTTTTAAATTAAGCAATTCTCTGAGAGTCGCATCATCATGAAAGCTGGTGTCTTGATAGCTCAACATGACATCATCTCCTACCGGTACCCCCATATAATAATTAGCACCCGCCATTGCCAAAAGCATCGTAGCTGTCTCCTGATCATTTTGATCAGTGTTGACATGATTTGTGTAGCAGGGTGCCATTCCCATAGGCAGTCCTGTTAATTTCCCCATGAAATGATCCTCCAAATTGGCCCTCAATATCTGTTTGCCATCATACAATGTTTCAGGTCCAATAAATCCAGACACATTGTTTACCATAAAGGGCATATACCTCTTGGCAAAACCATAGCTTCGTGCTTCCAAAGTCATTTCATCGGCTCCATGATCTGTATTTAAGGACATTTCCGAGCCCTGACCTGTTTCAAAGTACATGAGGTTTGGTCCAGGTGCCATTCCTTGCTTCTTAATCAGTTCAAAAGCTTCATCTAACAGCACTTTGTCAATACCAAAAGCTTTGTTGGCATCCTCTGTTCCCGCTACACTTTGAAAAAATACCGATACGGGCGC
>JAGXRU010000203.1 GCA_018335765.1 Alkaliphilus sp. | reverse complement strand
TTCATCTTTATTGATTTTGAGCTGCCCAAAAAAACTGTATGGTGGCATACTACGCCGAGTATATTCTCCATCACTATTGAATACTCCGTTCCCCAGACTATATACTACCCATTTCCCTAAAACGCACTCTACCTCTTGCATCATATGTGCACCATGACCAATAATTAAGTCTGCTCCTGCTTTAATCAATTTTTCGGCATACTCTTTTTGTAATTTAGATGCAAATTCAAAGTCCTGTCCCCAATGTGGCAGAATTGCGATAAAAGAACTTGGATCCTTCCTCTTCTCTCTACCTATATATTCTATTATATCTGAATCTAAACAAGCAACTCCTGGGTAATCTCCCATAGCATAATATTGAAATGATTCATGCATATATCTACGGTACCAGTAAGCACTAAAGAATATAAATCTCCGTCCTTGTACTGTTAAAACTAAAGGTTCTTCTGCTCGTTTGGAGTTTTCGCCTGCCCCAAATGTAATAATCTCTGACATTTTAAAAGCTAACAGAGTATCACTTAAACCCCTAGATCCAAAATCCATGATATGGTTATTTCCTAGGGATACTGCATGGATTCCCTGTGACTTTAATTCCTTGGTGGTTTTATCTGCATTTCCAGATAGCACATAAGGCTTTATGCCTTCAAATGGAGAAATTTGAATATCTGTCAAGGCAGCTTCAAAGTTTGCTATATTGAAATCACCTGTTTGGATTAGCTTGCGAATACCCTTAAAGGAATGACTATATCCATAGGTTGATAGAGCGTCTTTCCTGTCTCTTTTTTGTCTAACACGTGTGTAGAATTCACCAAAATAGGTATCCCCTAAAAGATTGATATTTATGTAATCCCTCTCCGTATTAGGTTCAATGCTTATATTGTTATATGAGTATTTCTCTTTGTCGCCCTTTCCATCCTCAGAGATCTTTGCTATCATTTCTTGAATTTCATAATCTCTATGAAATTCATCCCTAGCTCCGGTCATGCAAATAATTACTTCCTTGCCCTTAATCTTCGCAAGAGCTATGCCATGACCATTATTCTTACCAAAAAAGAACCCACTAATTACCGAACCACTAATAATTAAATTACTTTGAGAAACAATCAATTTCCCATTATATACCATTTTCGAAGCTGTTAGCATACTCCGAATGGATGGTATATTCGTAAACAATTGCCTTGCAGCTAATGACAAGTCTCTTAAGTTGAAATGCTGTTCCCTAGATCTCATCCTTCTTCCTGTAATATTACCTACCGTATGCTCAGGTAAACCAATTTTTTTTGCCAAAGCTTTAATCGAATTTAATGCTGAATTTGTTTTTTCCCACATTTTCTCGGCAATTGCCAGTGTAGCATCTGGTGCATTTCCACATATAATAGCATTTAACGCTGTATATACATCTATTTTATCTCCAGTCTTAAGCCCTATACACTTGGTTGAATCATTTAAGACCGATGAGTTACTAACAACGATTTCATCATTTAAAGCAATTTTGCCACTGGAAATTTTTTGAAAAGCTAGTGCCAAAAGTAAGATTTGACCTAATCCCTCGGATTCCGAGTTTTCTAAATTCCCCTTACTGGCAATAAGCTTACCCGTATCAAGTTGAATAGCTATGACCCCATAATCTCGAGGTTCTTCCTTTGATAGAATAGGTAAAAATTGATCCGTATTTTTTTTAGCATCGCTTTCTTGGGGCGGATTCTGCAAATAGTCTACTAAAAGATTTCTAACCTCACCAAAATCACTAGCCCGTCTGGATCCCTTAATCAACACAAAATCTCCCGCATTAAGACTTCTAGCAACTGCTTCTGCACAACTGCGAGCGTCATAGAAAAGACCTCCAACCATACTTCTGGGTAACTCATCCAACAAAAATTTCATTTCTTCCCCATGTCCAAAAACTATGTCAAATCCTGCATTTAACACGTTTTCAGCTAAAGCCTTATGCAGTTCTTCTGAGCGCTCCTCAATATTTACAACTCGACCAAGGACTGCAACTTTTTTCCCTACATGAGCTTCAGATTGAAGTTTGAAAACTTCAAAGGCTGAACGCATAGACAAGGTTGTAGCATTATAACTGTCATCAAGTATATGTAATTTCCCTAACTGCAAATCTAATTGGATATTTTCAAGTACTGAGCTTTTTAGAGAAATATTTGAAAAATTCTCAACAACTGAATCTATATCTAAACCAAGTGCGTATATGACCGATATAGCGGCAAGAGAATTCGATACCATTCCTCGCCCAGGTACTGGAATACGATATTCTATTTTTTTTCCACAAACATCTGCTTTAATCAATGAGCCTCCGGCTTCCTGTTTCCATTCAATTACCCTTATTTCCGCCCCTTCTCCAAAACCATAGCTTAGTGGGGTTGCTCCATATTTCATTATTTCTTCCTTGACTAGTTCATAATAATTCATATCATAGTTAATAATCCCAATTCCACCTAGATCTATCCCTTGGCAAATACGAGATTTCATAATGGCTGTAGATCTTTCATCAGAAACTGCTCCCAATTGTCCTGGTCCAATTTCTGTAACAACTCCTACATGCGGACGAACAAAATTGCATATTCCCCCAGAACGCATCCATAATGCACTAATCGCAACCTCCATAACACAATAATCTGGGTTTGTTATCGCCCTTGCCAGCGTGAGAGGTACTCCTGTACGGGTATTATGATTTCCATGAGTTGCAACCACACTTCCCTTCGCTTTGAGTAAATGAGCTATCATCTCCTTGGTACTTGATTTTCCAACAGTCCCTGTAATAGCTATTATTTTACCGTCCATTGTATTCCTTACAGCTTGGGCAAGAATTTTTATTGTATTATAAGAGTTTTCAACTACCAATTGAGGTATTCTAATATCCAGGTTTTCCAATGGCCTTTCTACAATGGCTCCTACTACCCTATCTTGAAATCTAGGAAGTAGTATATGAGTATCTGTCCATCCTTCATACTTACCTCTGTTACCTGAACCCTTATGCCATCTATCTTCATCAATTGCAACAAATAAAGTTCCTTCTCGCTGACAGCCATCTCTGTTTATTGCAAGATCCCATGCACTCCAGCCTTGAGAGGGTTCCCTAAACCATGTGCCTCCTAAAATTTTCAATAAATTTTCTGCCGTATACTTTGTATCTCTGCTGTTTTTATTATGTTCTGTCTCTAGATTATAGTAGTTAGAAATCATTATATATCACCCCTATCTTAATTTAATTGTTCTTCCTTCAATTGACTTAAGTAGTTTTGATAATAACTGCAATAACCTGATAAATTATGTTCCACATCATCAATTCTAACCCTAAAAGAATGGTGGCGAATGTAAAATGACCACAAAATATTCTTTGGAACTTTAAAATACATAGCAACTTCTGGAAATAAGAAGCCGTTCAGTTGGTGTTTTGCACGGTGATCAATTGCATCATTGAGCTTTGTCTGATCAAAGTCTGCAATCAATTCAGGATACAAATCCTTTTCCTTGCAAATTTTAATAATTTTGTGAGTTGCCATTAACAGTTCAAGTAGCGTAGGATAAGTTGTTTCTCGAGTTAGACAAAAATCTAATATACCCTCTGCGTTTTTCAAATTAAACTCAAGATATTTTCTTTCAGGTCTGTGCAAGAAAATTTCATAGGAGCAATAACTCAACCAGTGATCATTGTGATTCCAATACTTTTTATTAATAAAATACTCAAAAGCTCTCTCAACAGTCCTTAACCACTTAAGATTTTCGTCGATGGCGAATAACCTCATCAACGCAAAGGTAGCTTCACCATCATAGTAGATAATGCGAAATTCTTCCCTTACAGAAAGATCAGAAAAGTTTAAAACATGCACAAACGAACCATCTTTTTTTTGAAAATAAACAATTCCTTCTGCAAGCTGGTGCATCATTGGTAAATAGCTATTGTCAGAAAAAACTTCAGTATATTTTGAGAATGCTAGCAATGCAGCAGCGTTAGCTCCTAATTTAATGGAATCATCATCTGATTTTTCGACGATGAATGCGCGCTCAACATCATCAGAGGTTTTAATAAGTTTTACACCTTCACTGATAAGGTATTTAATAGCCCTATTAATCGATTCTTTTAAATCCAGTGATTTCGTGATTTCATATGCCTCTATCATGGAATACGTAGTGCTGGCATGGCGTAAAATATTGTAATTTTGAATTTCCTTATTAAAACAAGGGAAGTAACCATATCGAAATTCACCATTTTCATTTACTTGATCAGATAAATAATCAGAGGATTTTTGAATAATAAATTGCAAAAAATCTAAGTCTAAAGATTCTACACATCTCCTACCATTATCAAGACTTTTATTTCCCAATGCATAACATCTAAGCCCATCATCAAATGCTCCTGATGTGTTAAATGTATATATGCTTTGAACTATGTTATCGTCTAATCTAAGATCTAAACCGATATTATTTTTAATATAAAAATTTATGTTTTTCCAAGCCAGAATTTTCATGGATGGATTTTTAATTTCGTGTATAAAGACATTTGCATTAACTTCTTGTTCAAGAAAAGCCAACTTGAAATGTCTGTCAAAAACAATTCCTTCCCTAAAATAATTGACTTTAATGTTTGAAATGTATTTAATGAAAGACTGGAGTGAAAATTCATTAATTTTAGTAACAATGTCCACCTTTAGCCATATAGGATTTACATTCAGACTCTGAATTTTTTTTTCTAAATTCTTAACAGCCAATTCCCAGCTTTTTTCAAAAGAATCATCCATCCCTTTGCTTACATATGCTCTGGAATTAGAGTCACTAAATGAAAAAAAGATAATATGTTTAAGAGTTCCATCAATTATAACTCCAGTGTTTTCTTGTTTAATGATGTGTTTTTTCAGCTCCATTAATCGAGCATTTAAATTCAGAATATTCATTTGTTGCCCCCTAATAATTTGACTTACTAACATTTATACACTTATCTCTAATTATCAAACAAAAAGGTTGCTTCGCACTAGGTAACTTATAAACCTAATGGAAGCAACCTTTTTTAGGTTAACTCAGTTCATTGCAACTTCTATCTGAAAGGATTGAACCTTCTCCATTTCTTCATCGCTAAACCAACCATGCTAATGATTGATCCTAAACCATAGTAAGCACGAGGATCTATTTCACCAGTCTGAGGTAGAGCACTTCCCAATGGAATCGGTTCATCCATTATTAGTTCTTCCATAGCACCCAATGGGATTTCTTCATCTTCAATTTCA
>JAGXRU010000202.1 GCA_018335765.1 Alkaliphilus sp. | reverse complement strand
CAATACCTTCTATTAAATAGGTTACTGTCTCTATCCCCCTATGGGGATGCCAAGGAAAGCCTTTTATATAATCTGCCGGATCTGAGGAATCAAAAGCATCTAGCATTAAGAAGGGATCAAAATCCAGTACATCATGATATCCGAAAACCCTCACCAACTTTACACCGGCACCATCTTGCTTTGATTGACCTGTTATTACTTTTCTAATGGTTCTCACGCTCATTATAGACCTCCTCGTATTTGATATAAGCAACTCCGCCAAAACGTACTCTATCTATTTATACCTTATTACTTCGTCTGATAATCACCAGTATGATATAATCTCATTGAAAGTTGTATTTTCAATTCATAAATGAAGAAAAACGGTTTAGGAGTTGTTTTTTTTGAAGAACAAGATAAAAAAGATGCTTTTGGTTGGCTTATTTACGGCTTTTATGGGGCAGGTGAATTTCTATCCCTTCGGAACAGATTTTAGAATCACTGTGGGAGTTGTAATATTCACCTTCATGCTCTTGTATTTTCACACAGTTCCAATTGTAGCTACATCTGTAATTACAGGAATATCAGTTCTTTTTTTCAGGGTTGGGATAGATGTTTTTTTCAACGCAGTAAGTTTTGATCTAGCTTGGTATAAGCATATACCCGCTCTGGTTTATTATATTGCATATGGTATTGTTATCGATAGTGCAGGCTTTAGGAAGTTATTTGAGAAGCCCCTATTTTTTATTGTTACACTGACTACAGCTGATATCATGTCAAATTTTCTGGAACTTATAATCAGAAATCAATCAAGTATCAGATCCTTTGATGAGATTTTTTCAACAATTATGCTGGCAGCAGTAATTAGAAGCAGCCTTGTATTGTCGTTGTTTTGGATTATAAAGTATTACAGTTTGTTTATAACGAAGGAAGAGCATCAAAAGAGATATAAAGAACTTCTTGTTCTTACGGCTAAGCTGAAATCAGAGGTTTTCTTCCTAAAAAAATCCATGCAGGATATAGAGGGTGCAATGGTCAAAAGTTACTCAATATATAATACTATTAAGGAAAATGCTTCATTGGATGAACAAGAACTGAAAAGCTTAATGTCAGACAGTCTGAATTTATCAATCGATATACACGAAATCAAAAAAGATTATAACAGAATAGTAATAAGCATGGAAAAACTAATGCCTGCTGGTGATTTGTATAAAACTATGAAGATGAGTGAAATATTCGAGACTATAAATGATATATTTACAAGATATATAGAGGTTATAAATAAAGATATAAAGCTTGGCTTTAAAATTGAAATGGATTTTAGGACTGCTGAATATTTCATGATAATGTCTATATTGAATAATATTATACAAAACTCAATTGAAGCGTGCTATAGAAGTGATTCATATATACAGGCAAGCTGCTATAGGTGTGAAAATATGGTGGTTTTCAAAATTGCTGATAATGGAAAGGGTATACAGGAAAATGAAAGAGAGCTTATTTTCGAACCAGGCTTTACTACAAAATTCAATCCTGAAACAGGTCAAATTTCTACAGGGCTCGGACTTACACATATCAAGATGCTTTTGGAACACTTGCAAGGGAATGTAAGTCTGGATAACAATTCAGAAGGTATTACAGTGTTCAAGGTTGAAATGCCAGAAAGTATAATTTCTTTTGAGGAGGATGAAGATGTCTAGTTTTATTGTGATTGATGATGATAGAACTGTTAGAAGTGTTCTCGCTAAAATAATTGACCAGTATAATCTTGGCGATATGTACGCCGAAGCAGATAATGGGATTTCTGGGGAAGAACTTATATTAAGATATAAGCCGGATATAGTGATGATAGATCTACTTCTGCCCAAACAGGATGGTATCTCAGTAATTAAAAATATCAAATCAACCAATATTAAAAGTATGTTTATTATGCTTTCGCAGGTCAGTGACAAGGAAATGATAGCAAGAGCCTACGAATACGGAATAGAATTTTTCATAAACAAACCTATTAATGTTATTGAGGTTGTAAATGTGGTGAAAAGAGTAAAGGAATACCTTTCAATGAAAAAAACTTTTGAAGCGATCGAATCTACAGCTATGACCATGGGAAGAGGAAATGATGTGGTTAGTGTAAAGAAACCTGATAAGGCAAAAAGAGCTTTAAACCAACTAATGTCTGATCTTGGAATATTAGGCGATTTAGGCAGCAGAGACATCATTAATATTTGCACCATGCTATATGAAAATCCAGATTTAGGAGAAAAATTGGAGGAGACTCAACTCAGCGAACTTTTGAAGCTACTACAAGTCAAGTACTCTGCTGAAGGCAAAGGCTCTAATAATGACTTTAAGACTATAGAGATGAGGATGAGAAGAACTGTGAGCAAGGCTATGAAAAATATTGCAGCTATGGGAATAGAAGACTTCAGTAACGATAAGTTCACAGTCTATAGCTCTACTTTGTTTGATTATGCTGATATAAAAATGGAAATGGATTTTATAAGGGGTAAGGTAAAGTATGGAGGCAAAGTTAATATCAAGTTTTTTATAAAAAGGCTATTGGTTATGGTTGAACAAATTGCATGAAAACAACAATCACGAATTAATATTCTCAATTTTCAAAATAAAAAAATGTAGCTTCGTGTTCCTTTCTGTTACTATTTGTTATACCAATTATAGAATTGTAATAACAAATAGAAGGAGGGTTCTTATGAAAAAATATATCGTATTAGCTTTAGCCATGGTATTTGTTTTATCCATAGCACTGACAGGATGTGCTCCGCAAAACACTAATCTTATATTAGCAACCGGAGGCACTTCAGGTACTTATTTCCCGTTTGGTGGTGCAATGGCACAAATATTCAACTCTAAAATCGAGGGTATGAATGTAACGGCACAAGCTACAGGTGCTTCTGTTGAGAATCTGAGGCTAATAGGTAGTAAGGAAGCTGAATTAGCTATTGTTCAAAACGATATGTCCGATTATGCTTATAATGGACTGGAATCTTTCAAAGATGGCAAGATAGAAAACGTAAGAGCAATCGCTACGCTTTATCCGGAAGTAATACAGATAGTTGTTTCTGCTGAGAGCGGAATCAATAGCTTACAGGACATCAAAGGGAAGAAATTCTCTGTAGGTGCTCCTGGTAGTGGTGTTGAAGCAAATGCAAGACAAATACTAGATGCTCTGGGAATGACGCTAAATGATTTTTCACCTAACTATCTATCCTTTTCTGAATCAGCAGACTCCTTAAAGGACAAGCACATTGACGGGTTCCTATTCACGTCTGGTGTTCCTAATGCGGCGATACAAGATACCGCTACAACATCAGATCTTAAATTCATATCTATTCCTTCTGATGTAATAACAAAATTAACTGAAAAGTATCCTTTTTTCACTGAACATACTATACCTGCCGGCACATACAAAGGACAAGACAGTGCTGTAAATACCATAGCTGTAAAAGCAACTCTGATAGTCGGCTCAGAAGTATCTGAACAGACTGTATATGACATAACAAAGGCTCTGTTTGAGAATCAGCCTGAACTAGCAGCAGGTCATGCAAAAGGTAAAGAGTTAAATCTTGCAGATGCAGTACAAGGTATTTCAATTCCGTTCCATCCGGGAGCAGAAAAATACTTTAGAGAAGTGGGCGCAATAAAGTAATTAGGAGGATTGCCGGACTGGGGATATTCTGTCCGGCTTCTTATTTATGAAAAAACATTTATTTATGAAAAAACATTTATTTGCAGTGTGTATTTTCGTATTGACTGTCATTATTTTAAACATACCCATGCTGAGTAAATTTACAATCTCTGATGGTAAAACAAAGCAGATTGTTTATATTGATGATATCGATAATGCAAAGGAATTTGTAATAAGCTTTAAGCATTCAGTTAACCGTACTCCAGTTAACGAGTTCATTAAGATACAAGGACATAAATTTTTAGTATATAAGACAACCTTTTACTCATATGGAGCAGGCATGCCAGAGTATGATGCCAAAGGTGGGCAGAGGGTGTCAATGATTGATGGGCTTATTCAGATTGAAAATATTGATTTGGAACTTGAAAGCATTACCTATTTAGTGGGAATTTATGCTGACCATACATTAAACCATAACAACAATACTATTAAGCTTTCGGATTATGTTAAGCCTCAAAACCCTGCTCTTTTTAGAGTAGATAAAATTACACTCTTTGAACTAATAACATACAAATCAAGATGAATTTAATTATCTAAGAACTCTAATAATGAATATTCTGTGATTAATATAGTGAATTGAGGAGGAATTATATGGATGAAAATAAGATATTAAAAGAACAAGTTCAAGAAATTGATTTAGATGAAATTATCTCAAAATATGACAAAGAATCAAGCTTCAGAAAGCTTTCAGGAATACAGATGAAAATAGTTACAGCTATTGCAATAGTGTTTTCATTGTTTCAATTGTATACAGCTATTTTTGGTGTATTACCGGCACAATTGCAAAGATCTATTCACATTGCATTTGCCTTTGTTCTAACGTATCTGATGTATCCAGGCAGTAAAAAAATGCCAAAAAACAAAATGCACTGGTTTGACGTTTGTTTGGCATTTTTAGCAGGTGGTGTAGGACTATATATCCCTTTTAACTATCATAGTCTTATTATGAGGGCAGGACAACAAACTCCAATAGATATTTTTGTCGCAATACTTGCAATAGCCTTAGTATTGGAGGCGGCTAGAAGAGTGGTTGGATTTCCGATAGTCATAGTAGCAAGCACTTTTTTACTATATGCAAAATTCGGTGCGTTTCTGCCTGGGTTTTTAAATCATAGGGGTTACTCTGTATCAAGGATAGTAAGCCATATGTTTTATACAACTGAAGGTATATTAGGAACACCTATTGCGGTATCTTCAACATTTATATTTCTATTTATATTATTTGGAGCTTTTCTGGACAAGACGGGAATCGGCAAGTTTTTTATCGATTTAGCCAATTCCATAGCCGGAAAAGCAGTTGGTGGCCCTGCAAAGGTAGCCGTACTTAGCAGCGCACTGACGGGTACAATATCAGGCAGTTCAGTTGCAAACACTGTAGGGACTGGAAGCTTTACAATTCCATTAATGAAAAGTTTAGGCTATAGGCCTGAATTTGCAGGTGCAGTTGAGGCGGCCGCTTCTACCGGCGGACAGATAATGCCACCCATTATGGGAGCCGCAGCGTTTCTTATGGCAGAGTTTATCGGAATACCATACGGTTCAATTGCAAAAGCAGCAATAATTCCTGCACTACTTTATTTCACAGGAATTTGGATTATGGTTGACCTAGAGGCTAGAAAAACAGGAATGAAAGGTCTTGAAGCATCAAAGCTTCCAAAACTAACAAAAGTGCTTGGCGAAAGATGGTTCCTTTTATTGCCCATAGTGGTCATCGTATACATGCTCATGAGTGGCACAACACCAATCAAGGCTGCTCTTTATGGAATTCTGACAGCGGTAATTGTAGGAATGATTAGAAAAGAAACAAGAATGAATCTGAAAACATTGTTGGAAGCACTTGAAATGGGGGCAAAAGGAGCTTTGGGGGTTGCCATAGCCTGTGCCTGTGCAGGAATAAT
>JAGXRU010000201.1 GCA_018335765.1 Alkaliphilus sp. | reverse complement strand
CCGGCAGCTTGCAATAATACTCAACCGGTGCCAGAGTTTCAGGATCTCTATAAAGCCCTATATGACCCACCTTCGCAGCGGGAATAAGATTGAGCATTCCGTCCACCATGCCAAGCCCAGCCCTTAATATAGGTACAATCCCCAGCTTTCTCCCTGCTAAGACCTTAGCCTTGGTTCGTGCTACGGGAGTTTCTATCTCTATTTCTTCCAATGTTAGATTTCTGGTTACTTCATATGCCATGAGCATAGAAAGCTCCTTGACAACCTCTCTGAATTCCTTTGAGCCTGTATTCTTATCTCTGATTAAAGTCAGCTTATGCTGTATCAATGGATGATCCATAACAAAAACATTTTTCATTTGCATCTCTCCCTCGTATTTAGGTTAATATAACTAAATTAAGATGTCCCCCGCCTGTATAGGCGGCGGATACCATTTAATTTTTTCACTGGGAGTTAAATCTCCCACTGAAACCGTTGAATGACGGGCAAATCCCTTATTTAAAAACCAACGCTACTTACAGTATTTTTTCTCTATTTCACTTATTAAATTAACCCTGTTTGCATGTCTTCCGCCTACGAATTCAGCATTCAGCCAAACCTCCACTATTTGCAAGGCCAGACCTTCTCCCACTACCCTCGCACCCAAAGCCAAAACATTGGCATTGTTATGCTCCCTTGACATCAGTGCGGAATACGGTTCTGAAACCGCAGCACACCTTATTCCAGGCACCTTGTTAGCCGCAATAGAGATTCCTATGCCCGTCCCGCAGCACAGTATACCTCTTTCGCAGACTCCTGAAACCACCGCTTTAGCAACCTTTTCAGCAAACTGGGGATAATCTGTTGATTCCGTGGAATAAGTTCCAAAGTCCTCATAAGCAATAGCCTTCTCATCTAAAAATTTCTTTATGACTTCCTTTAAAGAATATCCGCCATGATCACTGCCTAATGCAATCTTCAAATCCCTTACACCCCCTCCGAAAAAATGATACGATTTATTATGTCCGCTTTGCAATTTTCCTATTGATTGTATTGGAATTTTCAACAAATGTCAAGGGGCACACAGGGACGGTTCTTTTGTGTTATTTTCAAATCCA
The DNA here is from genome assembly GCA_018335765.1 of Alkaliphilus sp. Taxonomy (GTDB): domain Bacteria; phylum Bacillota; class Clostridia; order Peptostreptococcales; family Thermotaleaceae; genus JAGXRU01. Next base: position 2,402 of record JAGXRU010000201.1, on the reverse strand, counting down.
AAATTCATCTCCGGTATCACCGACATACAATCTTATATGTGATATAGCCATGTATTCTATGCTATAATTATACTAATAGAATTTAGGGGGAAATATTATGTCAAAGAAAACAAGTATACGCTTAATCTTGTCTGTAGCTTTAATAGCTGTCTTCTACACATCCACCTTCAATTTCAGCTATAGTGCATCTAATCAAATTAAGGTGTTGTTGGACAACCAACCCCTATCTTTCGATGTTGCTCCTACAACTGTGAATAATAGAGTTTTAGTCCCTTTCAGAGCTATCTCCGAGGCATTAGGAGCTGAAGTAAGATGGGATGAAGCTAATCAGGTTGTTCTGGCAAGAAAGGACAATACTAAAATAATGCTAACAATCGGAGATAGGAAAACTTTTATCAATAACAGCTCGGTACTCTTGGATGTTGCTCCACAAATTATTGATAACCGTACCTTCATCCCCATAAGGTTTATATCAGAAAGCTTTGGTGCTAAGGTACAATGGGATGCCCCTACCAAAACAGTCACCATTACTCCTAAAAAGGAAACTTCCCAAATATCCTATATGGGCATCTCCTTAGGCAGCTCCCTTGAGGAGGCAACTAAATTATTCGGAGCTCCTGACCGTATTGTTGATAGTGAATATGGCTTTAAATGGCACACATTTCATGATAACTATAAAAACTATGTGCAATTCGGCATAAGCAATGCTAGAGTTGTGGCTATTTACAGCAATTCCAATGGTTGGGACAGCCATCTTTTAAATATTGATTCAGAGAGGAATGTTGTTGAAGGGTATTTAGAAGATCCAATAGACCGTATATTAAAGGGTAATGTTTTTTTCCTTTTAAACAAAGATGCTGGCTCTGCGGTTTACAGAGTGGATAATGCCTATCTGACAGTTTTCTTTGATATTCATAACGACAGTAGGGTTACCTCCCTATTATTGATTGATGAAGCTACCGAAGAAGGCTTTCTGCCTAATAAGCCCTATGCTGATGAGCTAAAAGGCTCCTTTGCCATTCAATCCTTTGATCTTGCAAATGCTATCCGAGTCAGAAAGGGATTGTCCATACTTTCGTGGTGTGACAAAGCAGCTTCCTCCTCCTATAAGCATAGTCAAGACATGGCTTCTTCCTCCTTCTTCGCCCACAACAACCTAAGGGGCGAAAGTCCGTTTGTACGTATGAGAAATGAAGGTATACAATCCTCAAACGCCGGAGAAAATCTCGCAGCCGGACAGCAAAATGCAATTTATGCCCACGAGGGTTGGTTAAACTCTAAGGGGCATCGGGATATCCTTCTGGGAGATTTCGAAAATCTGGGAGTTGGCGTTGCCTTTGGTGGTCCTCATAAGGTTTATTACACACAGAAATATTATACTGCCAGGTGACACTCCCGCGACTAAAATCAGTGGGATTCCTGCTATCAAAGGCGAAGTGCATTTCTGCTCTCGCTGACGTACAGGTTCATACCATGCCATCGTCCCTCATGGGACAGAGGGTTTAGCCCCTTATTCTGTCATGCTATTACCACACGACACAGGTGCATAAATGTACTATTATATCTAGCACTATTATTCTTTTAATTCATTCCATGAAGCCTTATCACTGTCCCAAATTCTTTCAATATACTCACGCTTAGCAAACGGCTTGAAAAATTTGCTCAAATAAGTATATAGATTTTCAAAGTCTGGTTTGCCTTCGATACCTTTCAACCTGTCATAAATTTGCTTGAAGCCATTTTCCTTCAAAATGAGCTTTGTTATTAAAGCACCCTTGAAAATAAGAGGTGCTTCCGTTCGTGAAATATTACTTATAATGCTGTACATCAATTTCTCTCGTTCATTCATCATACCACTCCACTATAGAATTTAATTGCCCAGTCCTTTAATTCTTCAAACTTTTCCTTATTAAAGCGTATATCTAGTCCGTCAAAACTCATATTGTGAGTATAGTAATATTTGCTCAATGCTTCAACAAGAGCTTGTTCATCTGCGTTTTCATAATCAGCAAGCAAATCGTTAATTGCTTGATTAGCAGTTGAACATAGAATGTTGCTGTGTCTAGAAAAATCAATTTCATTAAAATTGTTGACAGCCTTGAGGAGTAAATTTAATTAAAATTTACTTTTAATATCTTCAGCAACAAAAACTATATGTTAAATTTTTCCATTTTAGTATCGTGATTTTTGCTGAAAAGACTAATCCACAAATTTGCTGTTTGTTTTTTAAAATTGTGAATTGGCTTAAAAGACTTTATTATGCATCACATCCTTGCTATAATAATATTGTTAGGTAAATCTTATTTGTATTGGTTTTACCAACATTGTCATATCCTCAGCTGTTAATGTGCGGGTCCGAATCGCTTCTAACAGGTTTGAGGATATTTCTTTTGCCGTTTTTT
>JAGXRU010000200.1 GCA_018335765.1 Alkaliphilus sp. | reverse complement strand
AAAGAGTGAATCAGTTCCGGAGATATCAAAAGATTTAAATATAGCTAAATCCACACATTTACTGTAGTGTGCCCATTATCACATTTCACCTTATTCACTGCTGTTCCAGTACCATAAACCGCCTGCTTATTTCGAAGCTTGGCGGCACTTATCTCCCTCTTCTAGAAGCGGGAGTATTAATAACGCCGCTGAGATAAATTTTTTGTTGATATTCTTTAATTTTTTTCATTATTATTTCTCTTTCCTCATAGAAAACAATAACTATATCTCCTGAAAGAGCAATATTCATAGCCTTTTCTAAGGCATTTTCTTCCAGTAGTTCTATCTCAATATGTTCTTCACTCAGTCCACCTTTTTTACAAGCATCATATAATATATCAGCGATTTCTCCTTGCTTTCTCCCTCTTGACTCTCTATCTTCCTTCACAACAATGTAATCAAAACACTGCCCAGACAAAATCCCCACCTCTTTAATACTTGCGTCGATTCTATCTCCAGGCACACCTATTACTCCTATGAGTCTATTGACCTTCATTCTGTATAGACCTTCAATAACCTTCCTATAGCCGTCATAGTTGTGACCGTAATCCACAACTACTTTAAAATCATTTACGTCATACATATTAAATCTGCCGGGATTTTGCTTTTCATCACAACTAAACTGTATCAACGCCCTGTTTATTATATCTGTTTCAATTCCTATCGCCCATGCAGCAGCCGTTGCAGCCAAACTATTTTCAATATTGTGTGATAAAGCCCCTCCAAAGGTGGCAGGAATATTTTCTACATTAACAACAGGTATTTGTTCCTTATCAGTGGCTAAGGTAATCATATTGTCCTTAATATAAACAACCTTTCCACCATCTTTTATGTGCTTCACCATATTTTTATTTTTATTATCCTTGGAATAAAGTATGACATTCCCATAAACCCTATTTTGAATAGATAGGCAATACCCATCGTCAGCATTAAGAACACCGTAACCACCAACCTTCAGTGCCTCTAGCACCAAAGCCTTTGTATGTGCCATTTCTTCTAATGTCTCAATCCCATCTATCCCCAAATGGTCATCTGTTATATTGGTTATAACCCCCACATCAGCCAAGTCGTAGCCTAGACCCTTATTGATAATACCCCCTCGAGCAGTTTCTAGCACAGCGGCAGTAACATTTCTGTTTAGCAAAATACATCTGGCACTGCTAGGGCCTGTGGTGTCACCTTCTACGATACAATCATCACCGATGTAGATTCCTCCTGTGGTAGTCATTCCCACATGATGTCCGGCTTCCCTTAATATACTGGCTATCATTCTAGTGGTGGTGGTTTTGCCATTGGTGCCTGTTACTGAAATGATTGGTATTAAAGATTTTTGGCTGTCTTTGAATAATGACTCAACTATTTTTTTTGCAACATTTCTCGGCTCACCTTTTGACGGATAGTGATGCATACGAATTCCGGGGGCTGCATTAATCTCGATTACAGCACCTCCTGTTTCATTTAAAGGCCTTGATATATCTGTGGTGGTTATATCTATTCCTGCTACATCCAACCCTATAATGCTACTTGTTTTTAAACACACTTTCTTAATATCCTCATGAACTAAATCAGTGACATCAATTGCAACACCACCAGTGCTTAAATTGTCATTTTCTCTGAGAAATACAATTTCACCATTTCTAGGCAGATATTCAAGACTTAAATTGCTCTTTTTTAACAATAAAAGCAAAACATCATCTATTCTAATTTTTGTCAAAGGTTTTTCGTGATCTTCCCCTCTAAGCGGGTTCTTGTTTTCAATCTCGATCAAAGCTTTTATGTTATGTATACCATCACCCCGCACATGTGCCGGAACTTTTTCTGCCACTGCGACAACCTCATTCTTTACTACCAACACCCTATAATGTCTTCCTCGTATATGGCTTTCAACAAGACCGCAAGAAGTATAGGACTTTATCAGCCTATATGCCTCCAAAACGTCTTGGTCTCTTAAAATATTTAAAGAAACGCCCTTTCCCTGATTTCCATTGTAGGGTTTAACAACCACCGGATACCCAATTTTTCTGGCGGCACTCAAGGCTTCTTGTTCATTATACACAATATAGCCTCTTGGTACAGGTATTCCGCTTTGTCTGAGCAATTCATTCGTCAATCCCTTGTCACAAGAAATATCCACCGCTATACAACTAGAATGATCCGTTAGAGTTGCTTGAATACGCCTTCCGTTCACACCATAGCCAAGCTGCAGCAGACTTCCATTTCCAATTCTTGTAACAGGTATTCCCATTCTTCGAGCTTCACTTATTATTGCATCAGTACTAGGACCTAGATCAAATTGGACTGCTTGGTTCCTAATTATATTGATTCGTTCCTCAACATCGAGTCTTTCACCCTTTGTCAGTCCTTCAATAATCTGAAATGCTAATTTCCCAGCTTCTACACCCACCATCTCGTTAGTAAATCCATAGATTACATTGTATATACCAACCTCGCTTTCCATTCTTGCCTTACCAAAGTTGATCTGGTAGCCCAAAATATTTTGCAATTCAATGGCGGTATGTTCCATTACATGGGCTAAATAGGTTCCCCTCTTTAATTTATCTACAAATCCACCTCTATAACCTGTGGAACATTTATGTTCCTTAATTCCTGGCAAAATGTTTAGCAAGTTTCTGTTGAAATTTGGAATATCCACTGTGGGTGTATCATGAAATTTTTGCAAATCCACAGTTATTTTTATTACAGGATTATGACTGTATACATTTCTTCCATTTAAAACTTTAATACTAATAAGTTTCATCGTTCTTTCCTCCCTGAGAACTTTCCCATAGATTGAATTATTGGAGTTTTACCAGACAAATTATACCCATAGCCTGCTGGTAATACATGCATGCTTACATTGGTAATTGCAAGAGGCTCATTTGGGTACTGTTCAGAAGTATTGCAGTAATCGATGTGTCTTCCATCTATAATAGTTGCTACTCCCTCTCCAATAACCCCAAATTCATTATTGTGATTTACGATAATAGCTGTATTTTCATCAATACCTATCCCTAAGCATTGAGGATTTTGAGCAATAGCTGATAACAATCTTCCAATTCTCCCCCTCTGATTAAAATGTTGATCAATAATTACTCCTTGCAAAAGACCCATTCCCGGTGCCATCTTAATGGTGCATCTGCTTGGTGCTTCTTTATCTTCCCCCTCAACCACCATGATTTCACTCATCATAGATGCACCCGCACTAGTGCCGGCAATGATCTTTCCCTTGCCTAAAGACTCGTGTAAATTCTCGTATATAGGGGTACCTCCCAAAATACTGGAAATCCTAAGCTGATCCCCCCCGGTAAAAAAAATACAATCCGCCTTTTCAATTTCTTGTGTCGCTCTTTCTCCCCATGCATCATTTCTGCTTTCAATTTTTAGGACACTGACATTTTCCACACCAAGGCTATTAAAAACCTTAATATATTGTTTTCCAGCTTCTTCTGGCTTTTCAGTGGCAGTTGTTACTACCACAAAATTCGGTTCTTTTTTTTGAGTCAATTCAACAAGTTTTTTTAAAATTATCTTATCTGTAGTCTTATCCTCAGCTCCACCAATAATAACTAAATAAGAGTCTTTATGATATATCATCGTGGACCTCCTCTTTCAAAATAGTAGG
>JAGXRU010000199.1 GCA_018335765.1 Alkaliphilus sp. | reverse complement strand
AAACCCTTGAAGAAGCTGAAGAATCTACAAGAATGAGAAAAAGAGATCTTGATAACAGTGAGCGGGAATTGGAAAAAAAGAATAATAACCTTATGGAAATCACAAAAAAACATGAAATAGCAAAGCGAACTCTTGATCTTGAAGAAAGCAAGGAAAACGAAAGAGCTTCAGCTCAGAAAAATGTGATGGAACTTGAAGGATATTTAGATAAAGTACGAAGTCTTGATCACATTAGAATAAAAGTCAAGGACTTGGCAAAGAATCTAAAAGCAAAAGAAGATGCCAAACTAATTTTGCTAAAGCAGTTAGAGAGCATAGAGGGGAAATTTTTAAAAGCAACAAAAGAACTTGAGGAAACAAGAGAAAAGTCCATAAAAATACCTTATTATAGAGCTATGGTAGAGGAAAAAGAAAAGGGTTATAATAAAAAAGTAAAGCTGGACAATTTGGAAAAAACATTTCAATTGAGCAATATTGCGTATTTTAAGGCAGAAGAAAAATATGCGACTGCCGAAGCTTTATATCAAAAAACAAAAAACGAGTTTGCACAGCTTCAGCTTGTTTGGTATAAGGGACAGGCGGCAGTGTTGGCAAAGAGTCTAGAGATTGGTAAGCCTTGTCCTGTATGCGGGTCAAATGATCATCCAAATAAAGCAGGTCAGGAGCAAAATGTTCCGACAGAGAACCAATTAAACCAAGCAAAATTAGAACTAGAAGCAATTGAAAAGGAAAAAGATAGAAAAAAAGATTTCTTGCATCAAAACAAGCTTGAAAAGGAAAAATTGCAGAAAGAAATTTATTCTATAAAGGAAGAATTTGTTGATTTAAATATAGATATAAATCAAATGAAAGAAGACTTGGAAAAATCAAGAGTTGCACTGAATAATGCCCTTCAAGAAGAAAAAAGACTTAAATCTCTAGAAGAGGAATTTGTAAATATTAAGAAAAACCAAGATAATACTAAAGTCAATCTAAAAAATGCAGAGGATGAATTGTTAGAAATTAATAAAATCTATGGAATTGCACAAGGAGATTTAGCAGGAAGAGAGGCCGATCTGCCTAAAGAGCTATCAAGCCTAGATGACTTGATGAAATCTCTGGATAAAGCTAGAAGCCAAGCGGTTAAATTAATGAAATCCTATATGGATGCCAAACAAAGCTATGAATCGACATATGGGCTTTTCATAAGTGCCAAAACCTCCCAAGAGGAGGGAGTAAAGACATTAGACGAAGCTAAAAATAAGTATTTATCAGAAAAGGAGCGATTTAGTCTAAGGCTTAAAGAAAAGGAATTTGCAAAATACTCGGAGTATGAGAACGCTAAAAGACAACAGGAATACATGGACTTATTGGAAAAAGAAATAAATGAGTTTGAAGGAAGTCTTCGTTCCAAGGAGGATAGACTTAGCAGAGCTATCAAGTCATCAGAGGGTTTGGTGAGGGTTGATATTCAAAACCTTCAAGAAATTCTCCAGATTGAGGAAGGTGAAAGGGAAAAGGTTGCAAATATTGAAAATAGCCTCAGAGATAAGATTGCTAAAGAAAAAACAACGCTTGAAGAACTTGTTAGTATCGATAAACTCGTGGGGGATAAAGAAAAAGAATACGAAAATGTAGGTTATTTGGCACAAATAAGCAATGGAGTGAATGCTCATGGGCTTACATTTCAACGGTTTGTTCTGGGGGCACTTTTGGACGATATCACTGTTGCGGCTACTAAGAGATTGAAAAGAATGAGTAAGGGTAGATATCATTTGCGACGAACCTTGGACAGGGCAAGAAAAAATGCCGCTGGAGGCTTGGAACTAGAAGTTTTTGATACCTATACAGGCATAGAAAGACCTGTATCCACCTTATCAGGAGGAGAGACTTTCTTAGCATCTTTATCCTTAGCGTTGGGGCTAGCGGATGTAGTTCAAACATATTCGGGCGGGATAAATCTCGATACTATATTTGTGGATGAAGGGTTTGGCAGTCTAGATCCTGAATCTTTGGATTTAGCTCTTAAAACCCTGATTGATCTGCAACAAGGGGGAAGATTAGTAGGAATTATCTCCCATGTGCCTGAGTTAAGAGAGAGGATAGATGCTCGCTTGGAAATAAATATATCTGATATGGGCAGTAGAGCAACTTTTAAAGTACTATAGTTGTATTGATTATAAAAAGACCTATATTAATGGAGAATAGGAGTTTTGACCTTGAAGGATATGCTTTTAAGCATATGTAAAAATCTGAACATTGAAAATGTGGGTGTTGCACCAGTTGGGCCATACCGGGAGTTGGAGAAAATATTGAGGAAGAGAAGTCAACTGGTTAGTGGAGTGGCACTTGATGAAGCAGAATTTAAAAAAAGGATTGATCCTTGTGAAACCTTCTTGGACGCACAGTCTGTAATCGTCTGTTTGTTCCCATATTTTGCAGGAAAAAACATTAAAACCAACTTGGCAAAGTATGCTCATAGCAGAGATTACCATTTAATTATAATCGAGAAGTTAAATGTTATAGGAAACTTTTTAAAGCAGCATATTGAGGACTTTAAGTACGCTGCCTTCACCGACAATGGACCGCTTATAGACCGTCACCTCGCATATTTGGCAGGTTTAGGCTTCTTTGGACTAAATCAGCACATTATTAACGAACAATATGGTTCTTATGTTTTAATAGGATATATGATTAATAATTATCCTTTTAAAGCTGACCAGCCCATTAAAAAAAAGTGTTGTCAATGTGGAGCTTGTATAGAAAAGTGTCCTGGAAAAGCCCTGGGAGAAAGTTATCAAATGAATACAACAAAATGCATATCTTTTATAACTCAAAAAAAAGGAGAGCTAGATGTTGAAGAAGTCTCAAGTTTAAAGGAAAATAATTTGGTTTTTGGCTGTGATTTTTGTCAGGATATCTGTCCTCACAACCTGAAGATTCCTATTACTCCAATAAAAGAATTTCATGAAAATTTAATTTATGAGCTGAATGAAAAAGATGTTGAGGGTTTATCCAATAGACAGTTTATAGTAAAATATGGGGAAAGGGCATT
>JAGXRU010000198.1 GCA_018335765.1 Alkaliphilus sp. | reverse complement strand
AAAACCAGGTGATAAAAGCTTATCCTAAATTTTATATATAAAATATTAAAGTGATGAGGTCGAGTAAGCGGGGTGCGTCACGGCGCCCGCTTCTCTCAGAACTGGATTTGCTCCATTAAGGTATCCGGCTCTTCACAACAACCTTCACATTCAAAATACCAACAATGAATCTATAGACTCAAGTTCTACCGATTTTGTTTCCCTCAACACAATTACACCTTTTTCCATAAGATCCGGGACTATAACTACAGTTCAGGTCTACTTATGTTATAATGGTACAAAAGTTGAGATGCTTATCGAACGTGGGATTAATGCTTCTCATATTACTCAAGAAACACCTGAGTTTTTTGCATATCTAATGCTTTTTGATACTTAGGGCGTGTAATTAAATGCTTAGTTTTGAAAGTATTGAACTAATTCGTGCTATTTTTTCAACATTACTTATTTCATTAACTTTTTACTGGATGAACTTTATCAACGATATTACACGGTCTAATTATGCTGTTTCAACTAAATAAAGATTACATGTAAGCTGAAAGTAGTCTCATAAAAACTGGTGTAACATAAGCTTCAAGAACACATCCTATTGAAATTATCCCGCAAATGAATAGAATAATAGTACTGTACAGTATAAATTGTTTAACAGCGCTATCATTATGGCTATTGTAGCTTTTCCCAAATTTATTTTTTATGATCATAGTAGAAAAACCAATTCCTATAACAGCAACAACTAAAATACCAGGTATTATGATTATATTCTGAGGTAATATTGTTACAATTGAAAACAATGTTCCCTTTATACCCAATTGATCGGCTAGAAATCCAACGGTAAACCCAATTATAAAGCCCCTTGCGGTAATGAGCAATAATATTAGCGGAATACCAACAACAGTAATGCCTAAAATCCATATTAGTGCACTGATTTGCAGATTATTTGCCAAGGATTGCTTCAGTACAGAAAAACCATCAACAGAATTATTGTTAAGAACATTAAAAAAACCCCTCATATAACTTATTAATTCCTGCTTATGGGAATCGGATAGGGACTTTACCGTAAATGCTCCCGCTGAAATTCCTATAATGAAAAACATAATGACAATGAAATATATGATTATGTTACCTTGAATATGCTTAGAAGCAATCTCTCGAAATCTTCTCATCAAAAATTAGACCTCCCTTCCTGTCCACATTCTTATAAAATGTTTATGCAGGCAAGGAGGATAATATGTCTTGTATTAATATTTGCCCTGCTATTTTAGTCTCATTAAATACTCTTTAGTTGCCAATATAGCAATAATGGTCTTGCTATCCATGATACTTCCGTTGAAAATCATACCCATCAATTCTTCAAGCGAATAACCTTCACTGGAGATATATTCATCTTCATCTGGGTGTGCTTTTCCTTGCGTTAGGTTTTGCCCTAAATAAATATGTAAAATTTCGTTAGAAAAACCCGGAGAAGTATAAAAAGATAAGAGATGCTTAAGAGTTTCTGCCTTATATCCAGTTTCTTCCTCAAGCTCTCTTCTAGCACAGCTTTCAGGTAATTCATCCTTATCTAATTTACCAGCAGGAATTTCCAGCAGAAAATCCTCCACAGGCTTTCTATATTGTCTCACCATGACAATTTTATTATCTTCTGTAACAGGAACAACCGCCACTGCACCTGGATGTTCAACGATTTCTCGTGTAGCTAACTTGTGATTAGGCAACTCCACCGTATCTACTCTTAGATTTATAATTTTACCCTCAAAAATCATTTCTGAATGAACTGTTTTTTCTTTAACATGCATAATTTTTACCTCCCGATTATGAATAATTTTGGACATGCTTGAATAACAATAGAATAATAAAAAATATAAGGAAGTGCTAAAATGATTAAAATAGTATTGCCTAATCAACTGTATCTAATTGGAAAAGTATCTGATTTGTTAGAGGTTTTAGAAGACTATAGCAAAAAATACGCCACTGTTAAAGAACTCATTGAAGAGCAGATAATACACTGACGGCTAAGCACCCTGACACACCTGCCGCTATAAAAAATTCTTTATCATTCTCATATTTTCTACCCATAGTACTCATTTTGGGCTTAAATTGCTCCAATATTTTTGTAATTCCCTGAATTTCAGCCTTATCAACAAATATACATTTGTGTTTTCTATCTATTCCTGACTCCTTGATTTGTTGGAGTATATGATGGGTTTTAGCCTCATCACTATACATAGGAATTCCTAATGTGGCTTCTGATTTGCATATCGTTGATAATACAGTGATTGTATGATGACTTATACCCCAATGGCGGGGTCTACTATCTGCAAAGCTTATCCTAGGAATAGCAATAGGTGTTCCTCCCAGATCATTTGTTGCGTCAATGATATGTCCTTGTTCTATACCTGAAAACCCATATTTTGTGCCGGTACCCGCAATTCCTGGTCCCATGGTAACAATGGCAAGGTCGCATTTCAATATCTCTTTAGCGGCTATAATCCCATTATAGATATTTACACATTCTAAATCTCCTCCAAAAGCGTTGCCTATGGTAACGGTTCCAACTAGTTCTCCTCTATCTTTTAATTCCCTTACAGTATTGCTAAAATCAATGGGAAGTGCCGCTCCATCTGTCATTATATATGCGATTTTCAAAGTAGAATTCAAACTTTTCAATACCTTAACAAAAGGAAAAATCATACTATGTAAACTTCCAATAACAATTGGCATACCATCTAATGTTTTAAAGTTATTAAATAACTCGTGATATGGGCTCTCCTGTTCTTCAGCTGAAAACACCTTTAGTTGATATGGAGAATATCTAAGCTTCATTATATGGCCTTCCCCTGTGACATCCTGTAAAGGACTATCCAAATTGGAAATTACAAAATGATATCCTCCAGTTCCTAAATTCAAATCCACAGCGGTAGTATTTAACAGTAAAGTGTCACCCATTTTTACTTTTCCAGTTAGCTTATTGTAATTCATTGCTTTAAAGGTTTTTCCCTGAAGATTTATTAAAAGTTCTGAATTATTTTCATTCTCTTTCAGAATTTCTATCACCTTGCCAATTTTAATACCTATCATGATTTGAATTTCACCCCTAAACAATCTATTATCTACCTATTTGATCAAAGTATTTTAAAAACTTATTATTCTCAATGATTTTTGTTAGTGAATACTTTTCTGTGAAAATATGAAATATAATAAGCAAAACTAAGACTATAACCCTTGTTGAAAAAGAGTTGGTAACAAATGCTATACCCAATGCAATTCCT
>JAGXRU010000197.1 GCA_018335765.1 Alkaliphilus sp. | reverse complement strand
CCGATCGGGATTATTATACTTAACGAATTGCTTGAGGTGCAACAGGTTAATTCGGCAGCCCTTAAAATTATGAATATACGAAATGCTTCTGATGTTATGGGTGAGCCTGTTATTCGTATTCTTGATCCAATAAATTTTATCAAGGTGCAGCAAAGTGGAAAAAGCATAAAAAATGAACGGGTATATCTTGCTGAATATAAAAAATATGTAGAAGAATCTATCCTTTATGATAAGAATTACAATATCATTATGTGCATCATGCGTGATGTCACCTATGAGGAGACAGAACGTCAAAAGAAAAAAGCCATTAACCGTCAAACCATAGAAATAGCTGATAAGGTTATTGAAAAGCAAATGCGAGTTGTTCAAGAAATCGCCTCCCTGCTTGGTGAAACAACCGCTGAAACTAAGATTGCTTTAACAAAGCTTAAGGAATCTCTAGAAGATGAATAATCTTTGTACAGATATAGGACATAGAAGTCTTAATAAATATGGCGAGCAGTTATGCGGTGATCATCTGGATGTTGTCGAGCAGGGCGAAAATTCTACGGTTATTGTGCTTGCTGATGGTTTAGGCAGTGGTGTAAAGGCAAATATATTATCAACTCTTACTTCTAAAATAATTTCAACAATGATGGCTGCAGGTACGAGTATTGAAAGTTGTGTCTCTACAATTGCAGCTACTCTTCCGGTTTGTTCAGTTAGAGGGGTTGCTTATTCAACCTTTACAATAATTCGAATTGTGAATGGCGAAGAAGCAGAAATTATTCAATATGATAACCCGGATGTGATCTTGCTTCGTGATGGTAATAATGTTGAATATCCTATGGAGATGGTGAACATCGAGGGTAAGCTTATTAAAAAATCACGCATACCTATTTACGAGGGCGATATTTTCATAGCGATGAGTGATGGAGCGATACATGCGGGTGTTGGTTTAACACTTAATTTTGGATGGAAACGAGAAGAAATAATAAAATATATGCAAACCTTTTATCATGTAGGTTTTACAGCAAAGACGCTGACTACAATTTTAATTGATGAATGTTATAGCTTGTATCAAGGAAAACTAGGCGATGATACTACTGTGTGTACAGTGAGAATCCGAAAGCGTGATCCGATGAATTTGATTATAGGACCTCCGTCAAATCGAGATGACTGTTCTAAAATGATGTCACTTTTTTTTGCGAAGGAGGGTAAACATATCGTTTGTGGAGGGACAACCGCATCCATAGCCGCTAATTTTTTGAAAAAGCCACTTGTTCCAAAGCTTGATTTTATAGACACTGAAGTCCCGCCTACCGCAAAAATTGAAGGTGTGGATTTAGTAACAGAAGGTGTTATCACAATTAATAAAGTGCTGACCTATGCACAGGATTATTTATCTGGAAATGAAGCCTATAGACATTGGAGTTATAAAAATGACGGAGCTTCTCTTATTGCAAGACTATTATTTGAGGAAGCGACAGATATCAATTTCTATGTTGGAAAGGCAGTCAACCCTGCACATCAAAATCCGGATTTGCCTATTAATTTTAGTATAAAAATGAGACTAGTTGATGAACTTGTAGAGTGTTTAAAAAAGATGGGTAAAAGAATCAAGGTCAGCTATTTTTAAGAAAGAAGGGTTTACAGTGAAAAAATTTGATACAAAGGTGCAGTATTTGAAATACAAAGTACTACGTGAGGTTGCAAGCCTTGCATTTAGGGATAAACTTCTTGAAGGTGTTACTGATATTCCTAAAACCATTATACCTGGCACACAGCCGACAATGCGTTGCTGTGTATATAAGGAACTTGCTATTTTATCGGAACGTGTCAAAATTGCAATGGGTGGCGAAAAAAGAAATCCAAATATAATCGAAGTCATTGATATTGCCTGTGATGAGTGTCCTGTTGGTGGTTATGAGGTTACAGATGCCTGTAGGGGGTGCATTGCACATCGCTGTGAAGATGTTTGTAAAAGAGGTGTTATCACCTTTGATCATGATCAAAGGGCTTATATAAACAAATCAAAGTGTGTAGAGTGCGGACTGTGTGCCAAGGTTTGTCCATATTCTGCTATTTTAAGCAACAAGAGACCTTGTGAAAATGCATGTAAAGTCAAAGCAATTAGTATGGCCGAAACAAAGGTGGCTCAGATTGACAATGACAAATGCATATCTTGCGGTGCGTGCGGATATCAATGTCCATTTGGAGCTATTATGGATAAATCCTTTATCTTGAATGTTATAGACTTAATAAAAAAAAGTGAAAATAATACAAAATACAAGTTGTATGCGGTTGTTGCTCCATCTATTTCAAGCCAATTCACTTACGCTAGGCTTGGGCAGGTAATAAGTGGAATAAAAGAACTTGGATTTTTTCATGTTGTTGAAGCCGCACTTGGGGCTGATATAGTTGCTAATGCTGAAGCCAAAGAATTAGCAGAAAAGGGATTTTTGATAAGTTCTTGTTGTCCTGCATTTGTGGACTATATAGAAAAGCAATTTCCAAACCTTGTCAGCAAAATGTCACATAACCTTTCACCTATGGCAACTATTGCTAAGTATATTAAGGAAACTACACCCGATGCAAAAATTGTTTTCATTGGCCCTTGTACGGCTAAGAAAACAGAATTCCAAAAAGCAAGTGTCAATCCTTATATTGACAGTGTAATAACCTTTGAAGAACTACAAGCGTTGTTTGATGGTAAAGATTTGGATATCACGACACTAAAGGATGATGTTCTTGATAACGCTTCGTATTATGGAAGAATATTTGCTAGAAGTGGTGGACTTGCTGATGCTATTGCACAAGGCTTAAAGGAAAATAATATTAACGATTTTGAATATAATCCCATTTCCTGTAACGGTATTGAGGAATCTAAGATCGCATTACTTAAAGCTTCAAAAGGGGTGCTCAATGCTAATTTTATAGAGGGTATGGTTTGTATAGGCGGATGTATAGGTGGTGCTGGATGCCTTACGCATGGCAAAAAAAACAGTAGTGAAGTTGATAAGTACGGTATGGAGGCATATGAAAAAACTATCGCAGATGCTATCAGTGTTTTGAAATAGGATTGGAGCTAATAGCTGTAACCTTGACACTAGTATAATACGACTAGAGTTGGAAACATATTGAAATCAAAAACAAACAAATCGGTTTTGACCACAATTTCCTTCGATATTAAAAAAAGCATCTTCGATGCTTTTTTTAGTGTGCTTTATTCTTTAATAGTGAATATTCTATAAACATCACTAGGTGCTTATACGTTGAATCTAAATAATATTACATCCCCATCTTTTACTTCATAGTCTTTTCCTTCTAATCTCAACAGACCTTTTTCCTTCGCATTGGTTATACTCCCTATGGACGCAAGGTCATTGAAGGCGATAGTTTCAGCACGAATGAAACCTCTTTCAATATCTGAATGTATTTTTCCTGCGGCTTGTGGAGCC
>JAGXRU010000196.1 GCA_018335765.1 Alkaliphilus sp. | reverse complement strand
AGCTGCCACACGGAATTTCAACCTTAACCCATCCGCCTCTATCAGTTCAGCTTCCGCTCTAACAACCATCCCAACCGGAGTCGCTGCCAAATGCTTTATGTCTAAATGAATTCCGACTGTTGCATAACCCTCTGACAGATGAGAATCAACAGCCATTAACGCTGCCTTTTCCATAATCCCGACCATCATGGGTGTCGCAAAAACTTTCACTCCTCCACTGCCAAAACTCAAGGCAGTATCCTCCTCGCTTACCTTTTTTTCCACCGTAGCCCTCAATCCTTTTTGTAATTTATGATCCACGTCTTAGCCTCCCCCTTCACAAATTAATTTAGTGACAAAATCACTGGACAATATGTTTAAATTTTATAGATATTACAAAACCCCTCTGAAAAAACCAAAGGGGTTGGTGGTTATTCTTTTTTGATAAAGTCATCTTCATTTAGTTCTTTTTCCAGATCAATACTGCTAGTTTCAAGACTGAATAACTTCTCAAAATCATCAGCATTCAAAGTCTCCACATCCAACAGCTTATTTGCCACAAGGTGAAGTTTATCTATATTCTCATTTAGGATTCCATGACATGTTTCATAAGCATGCTCTATGATCGCCCTTACTTCTTTATCTATCTTAGATGCAACCTCTTCAGAATAATTTCTTTTTGTAGAGAAATCTCTTCCTAAAAACACTTCATCCTCTGAGCTATAGGCAATAGGTCCTAAGCTATCACTCATACCATACTTTGTTACCATTGCTCTGGCTATGGTGGTTGCCCTCTCTAGGTCATTGCTGGCTCCTGTGCTAATGTCATTTAGAACAAGTTTTTCCGCCACGCGTCCTCCCATTAAATGGACAATTTGTTCTTCCATTTCTGATTTTGTAGCATAATATTTATCTTCTTTAGGTAGTATCATGGTAAATCCACCAGCTCTACCCCTAGGAATTATTGTTACTTGATGCACAGGGTCTCCATTTGGAAGCATCTTTGCAACTACCGCATGACCAGCTTCATGATATGCTGTGAGTTTTTTGTCTTTTTCACTTATGACTCTACTTCTCTTTTCAGGACCTGCTATAACCTTGGTGATTGCCTCTTCCACTGTGTGCATATCTATTTTTTTATTTCTTTTTCTTGCAGACAACAGCGCTGCTTCATTCATAAGATTTTCGATATCCGCTGGAGTAAATCCAGGAGTTCTTCTAGCTAAAACCTTCAGGTCAACATCCTCTGACAATGGTTTGTTCTTTGAATGAACGACAAGAATTGCTTCTCTGCCTCTTATATCAGGTATTCCTATCAACACCTGTCTATCGATTCTGCCTGGTCGAAGTAACGCAGAGTCAAGAATGTCCGGTCTATTCGTTGCAGCTATGATAATAATTCCTTCATTTATACCGAAGCCATCCATTTCTACAAGAAGTTGATTTAGGGTTTGTTCCCTTTCATCATGTCCTCCTCCTAGACCTGCTCCCCTTTTTCTGCCTACAGCATCTATTTCGTCTATAAAAACTATACATGGCGAGCTCTTTTTAGCCTGTTCAAAAAGATCTCTGACACGAGACGCACCCACACCAACAAACATTTCCACAAAGTCCGAACCGCTGATGCTAAAAAACGGTACGCCAGCCTCGCCGGCAGTAGCCCTTGACAAATAAGTTTTACCCGTTCCTGGGGGACCCACCATCAAGATTCCCTTTGGTATTCTTGCTCCAAGGTCAATATATTTTTTGGGATTTTTTAAAAAATCCACAACTTCCTCTAACTCTGCTTTTTCCTCATCCAGTCCCGCTACATCAGAAAAAGTAACCTTACTTCTCTCATCCTCCTTGTGAAGCTTTGCACGGCTTTTTCCAAAGGACATTACTCTGCTGCCTCCGCCTTGGGATTGTTGCATAAATACGAACCAAAACACAACGAAAATAAGAATCATGAATATTGAAGGCAAAATATCAATAAACCATGGTGTTTTAGCCGGAGGCTCTCCTGATATCTGAAGAATACCAGCCTCTACTTGAGGCAGAATATATTTTTCTATTAAAACCTCAGCTCTAAAAACCGGAGGCATATAGGTTTCAAAGGTTTTATCTCCTGTTTTCAACTGACCCTGTATTGTGTTTTCAACAATATATAATTGTGTTATATTTTGTTTTTGTAATTCTAGTACAAACTCTGAATAGCTCAGGGGTATTTTTTCTTCTGCCGGCTTCCCATAAAATTGTACGATTGAGACAATAACTATGAATATTAGTATGTAAAAGCTAGCTCCCCTAAAAAACTTCTTCAATAAAAGCCCTCCTCTCAATGCAAATCTGTCTTTCTTCTGACATCTTCATATTCTAACATATTTTTTTGCATAACACAATAAAATACCTAGTATCAAAATATAATTGTAACAAAATATAATTGTAACAAAATATAATATCATTCAAAATTATTATTTATTCACTCTTTACCATTGCAAGAGATTTCTAAAACTCTTTTTGTATCATATTCAATTTTATACCTTTCACTAGCCCTGTGTCCAACGATCCAAATAATTTCGTCACCATCACAAACTAAAGGAATGTGATCTCGGATATCCCGAGGAACTTTTTCATCAATAAAGAAATCCTTCAATTTTTTACTTCCTGCCATTCCAAGAGGATTGAATCTATCCCCCTTTCTCCTATTTCTTACAACAATTTCCCTCTTAATCTTATTTAAATCAAAGTATTCAATATGCTTATCCACACTATTTTCAAGAACCTGAAAATAGTCCAATATCCGAGTGGATAAAACCATGTCAACTTCCTTCAGATGTATGCTTTCACCTATACTAATTTTATATTCAAAATCATCGGTTATTATACTTTTATAATTATGGCGAAGTCTTATGGCTTCATAATCCACCTTAGCAGTAATATTATTTGGAAGATCAATTTCTCCTCCTACTCGGTCTCTTTGTATGAACTCTAAAATATTTTCTATGTGTTTGTTTTCAACATCCTTTAATGCACCCGAAACTTCCTTTATCCCCAATCGAATAACTCGTTTTTTTATAACAATATGTTGTTTCTCAAAATCTTTCTTATTTATTATTATCTCTTGTTTTAATTTTATAGTTATTTTTTCGTAATTCAATTGTGCTATTTGATTAATAAACTGGCTGTCTTCCCGTAACAGATCCGCTGTTCTGCAAAGAGTATCGGTAATGTTTTTATTAAAATTTTCCTCTATATAAGGTATCAACTCCAACCTGACACGATTTCTGGCATATACTGCTTGAAAATTCGTTTTATCTATCCTTGGCTTCAATCCTTGTCTTTCACAATAGGACTCTATTTCCATCCTGCTACTGTTTAATAGCGGTCTAATGACACAGTTATCTCTTTTATAATCCATGGCACTTAGTCCTTCAATTCCAGAACCACGCATCAAACGCATGATTACTGTTTCTGCCTGATCTTCTTTATTTTGAGCCACAGCAATTTTATCAGCCTTCTGGCTGACAAGAGCTTGATGAAAATAGCGATACCGCAGTTCTCTTCCAGCTTCTTCATCCGTCATTTTATTTAACAATGCATATTCAGCAACATTTTCAGTATAAATAAATGCTGGTATATTGTGTTGGTTACAAAATTCTTTTACATATGAGGCATCTCCATCTGAGTCTATCCCTCGGAACTGATGGTTGAGATGAACTGCATAGAGTGTCAAATTATATTCCTTCTGGATACACCATAACAAATGGAGCAGACAAATAGAATCCGGACCTCCGGAAACTCC
>JAGXRU010000195.1 GCA_018335765.1 Alkaliphilus sp. | reverse complement strand
CCTATAAAAGCTCCCCTGGCATTAGGATTCCATCTAGGACTTCTCTCCCCTAATAAATATGGGAGAAACAGAAGGCCATTAGCTCCAATTTTAGAGCTGATGATCTGATTGTTCATCAAATCGTAAACACCAAGACTATTTTCATTTTCAACTACTGATAAACCCTCGAACAATATTTTTTTCATGAAGTTATATGAGTTCGCTGCAGCCTGCATAGTTCCAGTTGGAGCATAATATCCTGGAATCATATGCGCCCAGTTGAACGTTCTTAGTTCCTTATCAAAAACTGGTTTTTTAGCCGTATAAGCGACCCAAGACGAGGATCCGAGATAATTATATGCTACATTTTCTTCTACCGAAGCAGCTCCTACAGCAGCACATACCCCATCTCCTCCACCAATAATGACCTTAGTTCCAGGAGCCAGACCACATTCTTCTGATATCACTTTGGATACCTCTCCAGCGATATGAGTTGATGGATGAACCTCAGGGAATAAGTTTTTGTCCAAACCCGAAATATCAATTATTCTGTCCGACCATCTAAGGTTTATGAGATCAAAAGCATTGGTACCAGAAGCATCCGAATAATCAGTTACAAATTTCCCCGTTAATCTATAAATAATATAGTCCTTTGGTAACAGTATCTTAAATGTCTGTTTGAAAATATCCGGTTCATTATTGCGTATCCACATTAATTTTTCAATACTATACGAAGCACTAATTTTGTGTCCCACTATTTTGTAAAATTCTGTTTCATCAATTTTGTCTTTTATATATTTCTCTTCTTCTACGCTTCTTTGGTCAGCCCAAATTATAGCATTTCTTAGCACCTGACCATTAATATCAACACAAACGCAACCCATCATTTGACCGCTAAATGCAAGACCGGCAACTTGACTTGTATCTCTTCCCTTTAGAAGACGTTTATTTGTTGAACAAAAGGCCTTCCACCAATCCATGGGATTTTGCTCTGCCCAATTTCCATTAAAAAATTTTGTTTCGTATTCATATGTACAACTATCCAGTAATTTTCCATCTGTAGAAAAAAGTGTAGCCTTATCGCCTGATGTTCCTAAATCATGAGCTAATAAAAATTTACTCATCATGTCACCGCCTATATAAATCTAAAAGGTTCAATAATTATTTCGATTTCTCTTAATTCTTCCTCCGTCAAATTCCATGCTGTTGAATTTATGTTGTTCTCTAATTGAGCAATGCTAGAAACTCCAGCAATAATAGAAGTAACCTCTTCCTTTTGTCTTAGCCAGTTGAATGCAACCTCATTTAATGACCTTCCAATTTTATCAGCGAAATCACCTATGGCAAGGGCTCCTTCATAGTATTTCTCAACTAAATCTCCCTTTAGCTTGGGATTTGCATTCCTGATATCCATTTTAGAAAAATTGCCACCTCGTTTGAATGATCCTGTTAACAGACCTTGAAATAGTGGACTATATGGGAAAAAGGCTTGTTGATGCTTTTTAACCATAGGTAAGACTTCATCTTCCGTCTTGTAATCCAAAGATATATCATGATAACTATTCGTGTTTCTCTCCAACATATTATACAAGGATTGTTGAGCATTGATTTCAATCATGGTCATAAATTCCTCTACATCCTTCTGAGCAAAATTAGACAGCCCTATGTAGCGAATCTTTCCTGCTTTTTTTATCTCCTCTAAGGTACTTACCGTTTCTTCTATTGGTGTATTATTATCAGGCCAATGTAATTGGTAGATGTCTATATAGTCTGTTTGAAGCCTTTGCAAACTCTGGTCTATTTCATTTAAAATACTTTCAGGTTTTAAGTTGTTACTCACTACATGTCGATCATTCCAGACCAAACCACATTTGCTGGCAATTAATACTTTAGACCTCATACCACCTTTCAAAGCTCTTCCCAATATTTCCTCTGCCTTACCAAAGCCATAAACAGGTGCTACGTCAAATAAGTTTATTCCCTTATCAATAGCTGCATGTACAATTTTAGTAGTATTATCACCAACAGCATTATCCCATTGACCACCAAAATTCCAACAACCCATTCCAATTGCTGATATCTTTTCTTCAATTTTTGCTACTTTCTTGTATAACATATTCAACCCTCCTATCAAATATTAGCGTCTTAATTTATCCAATAAAACTGCTCCTACAATTAATGATCCAATGACTATTTCTAAAATGAAAGAGTTAACACCAAGTAATACCCCTCCTTGTCGAAGGGTAGCCATGATCATTGAGCCTAAGACTGTGCCAACTATACTTCCTGCTCCGCCATCCAAGCTTGCTCCGCCAACCACCGCTGCCGCTATAGCATCAAGTTCATAGCCTGCCCCCGCGGTAGGAACACCATTTCCCAGCCTTGAAGCAAGTAAAATACCGGCTATACTGCAAGCTAAGCCAGAAAAAATGTAAACACCATAGGTCGTCTTTCTGATATTAATACCGCTCAATCTAGCTGCTTCTCTATTGCTTCCTACTGCATACACATTCCTTCCAAATACCGTTTTACTAGTCATAAACCATGCAAGTGCTATCACTACAAGCCATACCACAAATAAAAACGGAATATTCAGCACTTCTATTTGTGCAATAGCCTTAAACTCTTCAGGTAATTTTGATATCATGCTTGCATTAGTGAGCAGCATGATAACTGCCCTAACTACAGTCATGGTTCCCATTGTAGCAATAAATGCAGGCACTTTACCATCATAAACCAAAACCCCATTGATCAATCCAATGAACATACCTGTTATAATTGCTATAATAATAGAAACAGGGATTGATATTCCATTTACCATTAATAAGGCCGCAACAACACCAGACAAACCTGTGACAGATCCAACTGACAAGTCTATACCCGAGGATGTAATGACTACCACCATTCCTATTGCAATTACTCCATAAATTGATGCCTGCCTAGTGAGCGTTTTCAAATTGCTTAATGTGAAAAACACATCTGATGTAACAGCAAAAAAAACAGCCAAAAGCGATAATACAATAATTAAAAAAAGTTCGGTTTTCATGCCATTGCTAAATACACTTATTTTATTTCTTTCTTTTTTTTCTTTAACTGCACTGTCCATAGCGACCTCCTTTAGCTTATACCAGAAGCTAGCTTTAATACTTTTTTATCATCAAACTCCGACTTATCCAATATAGCCATCTGTCTTCCCTCATACATTACTAGCATGCGATTCGATAAACCCATCACCTCAGGTAAATAAGAGGAGATTACAATAATTGACTTTCCTCGACTAAGCAACTCTCCGAAAATTTTGTATATTTCCTGTTTTGCACCTACATCAATGCCTACGGTTGGTTCGTCAAAAATAAAGATATCACTTTCCTGTGCCAACCATTTTGAAATAACTACCTTTTGCTGATTGCCACCCGATAAATTCTTAACTAATTGATGTATAGAAGGTGTTTTCGTTTTTAACATTTCGACTAATTTTGTGGTTTGCTCATTGCTTTTTCTATCGTTTATTATTCCATAAGATGATACCTTGTTTATTGCAACCATGTTTGTATTAACTATAATAGATAAGCCTAAAGCCAATCCCTCATCTTTTCTGTTTTCCGGTATGAGTGCCATACCATTTTTAATCGCCTCTTCAGGATTATTTATTTCAGTTTTCTGTCCATTTATATAAATATCTCCCGACTCTTTTTTATCTGCTCCAAAAATGCATTTTACAATCTCAGTGCGTCCAGAACCTATCAATCCAAATAGTCCAAATATCTCGCCTCTTTTTACCTCAAAATTAATGTTTCTAAACGCTTTTCCTCGACAAAGATCTTTAACTTTTAATACAGTCTCTCCATGTTCTGGTTGCTCTATTTCATACATGTGTTCTGTATTGCGGCCCACCATCATTGTAATCAAATCATTTTCATTGGTTTCATCAGTATTCACTGTTCTTACCTTAATGCCATCCTTCATAACTGTCACACGATCACTGATTCTAAATATCTCATCTATCCTATGGGTTATATATATAATCCCTACGTTTTTTTCCTTTAGCATCTGGATAATCTTAAACAACTCTTCAATTTCTTCATTAGTGAGTAATGCAGTTGGTTCGTCAAATATGATGAGTTTTGCCTTAAGATGAAGAATCTTCCCAATTGCAACCATTTCCTGTTGGGCAACAGATAGTTCATTGATAACTGCTTTGGGATTTACATGTACATTAATGGACTCTAAAGTCTTTTTTGTTTCCTCATACATAGTTTTGAAATCTACTAAGCCGAATTTTGTTTTAGGCAATTGTCCCATGTAAAAATTTTCGGCAATACTTAAATCCTTTGCCAAATTAATATCCTGATAAACAGCTCCTAAACCATGCTTTTCAGCATGTAATGGAGATTTAAAATCAACAGGCTTGCCTTCCATCAATATTTCACCTGATGTTTTTGTATGAACACCCATCAGTATTTTGATAATAGTAGATTTCCCTGCTCCATTTTCTCCGATTATTGCATGAACTTCACCTTTTCGTATAGCAAAACTAACACAATCTAAGGCCTTTACTCCCGGAAATTCTTTGCTTATATTATTAATTTCTATTATATTTTCATGTTCTAAAGGCATAGTCACCCTCCTTGCTCTTTCTTGTAGCTAAAATATGTTTTTAAAAATATCACAGACACGAAATTTTCCATGTCTGTGATATTTTCATTACAGTTTAATTATTATTCTAAGGGAAATAATAATTTGTGTATGTTAGGTTCCTGCATGTTCTCTTTTGTCACTATAGTAGCATCAACCACTATGTCTTTTTGAACTTGCCTTCCCTCAATTGCCTCTATAGCTTTCATAACCCCATTATATCCCATTCCAAATGGATCTTGTACTACTAATCCATTTATTATTCCATCTGCCACTGCTTTAATTTGATCTTCGTTTGCATCAAAGGCATAAGTGACAATTTCACTATATTTTCCTGATTCTGCAAGAGCTTTAGCTATTCCAACTCCCATATGGTTGTTGTCTCCAAAGATACCTATCAAGTCAGGATTAGCGGCTATTGTATTTTCTGCTATGCTTAAAGCCTTAGTGATATCGTTGTCCCCATATTGAGTTTCAAGAACGACAATCCCGGGAGCCAACTCTTTGATTTTGTTAATAAATCCTTCTGTTCTTGCTGTATTAACAGCTGTACCTGCCACAGAACTAATTACAATTACCTTCTTGCCAGTTGGGTCTATTCCCATTTCTTCCCAGTCTTTTGCCATTGCTTCTGCTGCCATAGATGCTCCTAAGCTATGATCTGTTGCTAAGAAAGATGTGAATTTGTCTGTATTGAGTCTGTTGTCTATCGTAATAACAGGGATTCCCTTTGCCATAGCGTCTTCAACTGCCGGAACAGTAGCATCTGAGCTTGTGGATGAAATTACTATGGCATCTGGCATAGTAGCGATAACGTTTTCCAGAATTGAAACTTGCTTATCAATGTCGATTTCAGAGGGAGGTCCATCTGTAGTTACCACGACTTTTCCTTTACTGTCTGCCTCTGCTGCTTTTGCTC
>JAGXRU010000194.1 GCA_018335765.1 Alkaliphilus sp. | reverse complement strand
CAGTGACCTTTATTTTCCCTACTGAAATTCCTGAAAGCTTCGCAGTTACTTCATTGCCTCCTAAAGCATATACGTATCTTCCAAGCCTTGTTTGAGTAAGTATATAGTAGGAAAATGCAAAAACAATAAACATAGTGAGTATTGGTATTGGAATACCTGCAATAGAAGCATTTCCAAATTTAAAAAATAACTCTACACCAACTTGATTTCCTAAAGTAACGGGTTTCCCATCTGTAAAAACCAAAGTTGCACCTCTTAAGACTGTCATAGTTACTAGTGTCGCAATAAAAGGTTGAACCTTGCCCTTGCTGATAATAACTCCAGTCATGCCCCCCACAATAGTTCCTACAATTAGAGCAAGTACCACTGCACTAAAAGTGCTGGCACCTGCCACAATCAGACTTGCACATATAGCCCCACTAAAGGCAAGTACTGATCCTACAGAAAGATCTATTCCACCTGATAATATTACAAAAGTCATACCAACTGCTATAATTGAGTTAATAGATGTCTGTCTGAATACATTTATAATATTAGAAAAGGTAAGAAATTGGGGATTTAAAAGTGAAATAACTACTGAAAACAGCAGAAGTCCAATAATTGGCCTGAATTTGCCAAGTTCATTTTTTCCTATTTTCATACTAACCCTCCATTATCCCAACCGCACATTTTAGTATTTTCTCCTGTGTCGCTTGAGCCCTGTCAAACTCCCCACTAATGCTACCATTATGCATAACAAATATTCTGTCACACATTCCTAAAATCTCAGGCAACTCTGAAGATATGAGAATAATACTCAGTCCTTGCGTCTTAAATTGATTTATCAGATTATATATCTCTTTCTTAGCTCCTACATCTACTCCTCTGGTTGGTTCATCCAATATTAAGACCTTAGGGTTCGTAATAAGCCCTTTAGCTATGGATACTTTTTGCTGATTACCTCCGCTTAGGTTTTTTATTACTTGTTGCATGTGTGGAGTTCTTATAGTCATATTATGTATATATTCATTTACTAAGCCTTCTTCTTTTTCCCTATCAATTCTGAAAAAAAGACCTTCGAATTGTTTCAAAGCTGACAATGTCATGTTTTCTTTTACTGATAACTCTAAAACTAAACCTTGCAATTTTCTATCTTCTGAAACATATACTATTCCGTTTTTTAATGCAGCCTTAGGAGAATTAATGCTTACTTCAATGCCATCAACTGAAATTTTTCCTTTTTCATACGGTATTGAACCAAAAATCGTTTTAGCCAATTCTGTCCTACCTGATCCCATAAGACCTGAAATTCCTAGGATTTCTCCTTTTTGTATGCTGAAATTTATATTCTTAACAAGATCATTTGTTAAATTTTCTACTTCCAACACGATCCCTTCTGTTACCTTCTCTACCCTAGGGAACTGCTCATCAAGTTTTCTTCCTACCATCAGCTCAATAACTAAGTCTTCGCTAAGGTTTTCAACCTCGTCCTCTTTTATGAATTTACCATCTCTTAAAATCGTAACCTTATCACAAATTTCAAATACTTCTCTTAATCTATGAGATATATAAACAATACAGCAGCCTTCATCTCTTAGTTCCTTAATTACGCTGAACAAGCTTGCAGTTTCTTTGTCTGTCAATGCATCTGTTGGCTCATCCATAATAATAATTTTAGCATTTAGTGACAACGCTTTTGCTATCTCTACCATTTGTCGTTCTCCTATACTCAAGTTGCCTACTAATTCTCTCGGATCTCTTTTCACTCCCAGTTTCTTTAGTAGCTTGGATGAATATAAGTATAGCTTCTTCCAATCGATCTTTCTTAAAGTAGTCAAAGGTTCTCTTCCTAAGAATATGTTTTCTCCAATAGTAAGCCCCGATATCAAGTTTAATTCTTGGTGTATTATTGCTATACCAGCCATCTGTGAATCTTTTGGGCTGTTAAATTCAATTTTCTTTTCATTGTAAAACATTTCTCCGGCTTCCATCTTGTAAACACCGCTAAGAATCTTCATTAGAGTAGATTTGCCTGCACCGTTTTCTCCTAAAAGTGCCATTACCTTACCTTCATAAATATTAAAAGAAATATTATCCAGTGCTCTTACTCCTAGAAAATCTTTCGTAATGTTCTTCATCTGAAAAAGAGGTCTTCCCAATTTATTCACTCCTCATTAAAATAGCACCCCTGATTTTAATATGATATTGGCATAAGGTGAATACTCTCCAGTCCTTACAATACATAGTGATTGTTTCGTTAATTGCTTGAACGATTCATGATCTATTTCTGTTACTTTTATCTTCACATTATCTCTGCATTCAATATTTTTGATGGTTTCCATAATTTTTTCATATATTATAAGACTTACTTCTCTGGTTTCCTTTGCTATAACAACTTCTTCAATTATTAATTCTTCAATTATTGTATTAAGGGTTTCAATAAAAGACGGTAGCCCCTCTTTTATTGCCACATCAATTCTTTGCACTTCTTTTGGAATAGGAAGCCCGCTATCACAAACAGTCAGCATATCCATATGACCCATCTTAGCGATTGCATAGGATATCTCTGAATTAATCAATATACCTTTTTTCATTGTAATCCTCCTCGAAATTCATCACTTCCTGTAAGAATGGCAGTGAGCTTTGGGCTCCATGTTTTGAAACTGTTAACGCTCCTACCTTAGATGCAAAATCAATCGCCTTTTCTATTTTAAAATTATTGGTTAAACCAACAGCTATTGCCGCTACAAAGCTGTCACCTGCGGCTGTTGTATCAACTGCATTAGCTTTATAAGCAGTGAATTTTTTATATTCATTCTCAGTAAAATAAATGCTTCCTTTATCTCCCAAAGTAACTATTAATTCTTTTACTCCCTTTTTTATAAGCTTTGAACACGCCTCTAATAACTCTTCTTCACTTTGAATTTCTATTCCCGATAAAATTTGCAACTCTGTTTCGTTTGGAATTAACAAATCCACACTTGAAATAATTTCATCGTCCAACAACTGTGCTGGTGCAGGATTTAATATTGTGAATACACCTTTATCCTTGGCTCTTCTTAAAGAATATTTTACTACATCAATAGGTATTTCCAACTGAGTTACAAGGACATCCACTTCACCTATTAATTCCAGCTTTTCATGTATTTCCTCTTGAGTTACTTTGTAATTTGCACCAGGTATAACTATTATAGTGTTGTTTGCCTTTTCATCTACTGTGATCAAAGCTATTCCTGTCGAAGAAACGTTTTCCTTCATTATATGATTAGTTTCTACTTTATCTTCTGTAAGTGCTTTCAATAAATTTTCTCCGAAGTTGTCATTTCCTACTTTTCCAATCATACTTACATTTCCGCCTAATCTTGCTATAGCTACAGCCTGGTTCGCACCTTTTCCTCCATGAATTTGCTTAAAGTCTAATCCTATAATAGTTTCTCCTATCTTAGGCATATGTTTTGTATTCGCCACTAAATCCATATTCAAGCTACCTATTACAACAATTTTTTTCATTCTCATTACCCAGTCTTAAGACAAGGTTTTCGCTCCCTTCGATTTTATTTTTGATGTTGATTTTCTTATTATTAGGCTCGTATCCAAAACAATCTCTTGATTTTTAGTCATTTTGTTTTTCAGAATACCCATTAGCATGCCAACTGCTTGATAGCCCATTTCATAGTTGGGTTGTCTTATAGTAGTAAGTTCTGGATCTACTAAGCTAGCTAGATAAATGTCATCAAACCCGACTATACCAACATCATTTGGTATCTTAATTCCCTCTTCTTTAAGTAGTTTCATTGCTCCAATCGCAATCAAGTCATCTCCACAGAAAAGTGCATCAAACTTTTTATTGTTTTGCATAAGATACTTAACTGCCTGATACCCCCATTCGCTTTTGTATTCTCCTTCTAGGATAATGGCGTCATCATTTGCAAACCCATGGTCATTCAATGCTTTTTTATATCCTTCACATCTATCTAACCCAGGCTTACTCAACAAAGATCCCGATACAAAAACTATTTTTTTATACCCGACACTTATAAGATGTTTTACTCCATTATATGCACCTTGAAAGTTATTAACAGTAATTTTTCCTTTTACTCCTGCAAACTCTATATCTCTATCTAATAAAATTATTGGTATTGACGTGTTCTGTAAATTTGTAAAACCTGTAGTTCTTTTAGCAGAGGCTGTAAAGATGATTCCGTCGACCATTTTCTCAATCAGCATATCTACATATTTTTCCTCTTTAACTAAAACATCATCAGTATTGCAAAATATAATATTATATCCTTCTTCATTAGCCCTGTCTTCTGCTCCTCTGGCTAACTCTGGGAAAAATGGATTTCTGATATCAGGGATTACCAATCCAATCGTATTCGTTTTTTTTGTAACTAAACTTCTCGCCACCACATTAGGAACATAATTATTTTCCTTCATTATTTTTTTCACTTTTCCTCTTGTAACTTCACTGATATCATCTTTATTGTTAATAATTTTAGAAACAGTAGCAGTTGAAACACCTGCTAAATTAGCAATATCTTTAATAGTGACTTTCATAATAACTAACCTCCAAGCTTAAACGTTTTACTAAAACGTTTAAGTAAATTATACAATATTTCCCCTCACTTTGCAAGTGCAAAAAACAGTTCTACTGGAAAGTTCTTATTTGCCAAAGTAAATGCAACTCAGAAGTCTCATTAACT
>JAGXRU010000193.1 GCA_018335765.1 Alkaliphilus sp. | reverse complement strand
CCGCCGCCTATAGAGGCGGGGGGCATCTTAATTTAGTTACAAGAGCACTTAAGCACTCTTTATTCAACTCCCCACTTGTTTCTTTTAACATGAGTTTCTAGTTCAGCAACTATCATTTTTTTCAAAAGAACAGCTTGTTCTTTAGCTTTATTAAATATTGCTACGCATCCAGGGTCTAAATCATCCTCTATTCCAGCTTCAGAAATATCCTCTACTTCTTGTAACGCATTGTATAATTCCATATGTAAGCCATTAGTAAATTCAGATCTGGCGACCTTATTAGTGTCTTCTTCATTTAGTTCTACGAATTTTTCCTTTGGTGCACCACATTTAGGACATTTGTCTGGAGCTTCATCTCCTGTATGGATGTAATTACACACCTGACACTTAAATAATATCATTATCTATCACCCTTTCTATTTTATATATTACATAACATAGTTATCCCAAAGTAATAGTACTTAAACATTTGAAAATCTAAATAATAAATTAATTGTCTAGATTAGAATTACATTACCATACATATATAAAAATCATACCATTGCTCTCTCGAGCTTGTCTAAGTGTTGTAAGGGAAACATTCTAAGCAGTTCTTTAAACTGATCAACAGTCAGCCCTTGTGTTGTTGTATATATTTCTATCTTTTCATCTAAATCTGCACTTTTAAATCTTTCTTTAATTCCATCAAAATTATTCATTAAACTCATTATCCTCCCCTAGTAATATCATTTTTCTTTCCATATTAGTATTGGAGTTTCTATAGTCTTTTATTCTAATCAAAAATCATTCATATATTTCTCGTTTCAAAACTCCAACATAAGGAAGGTTGCGATAGCTTTCTGCATAATCAATCCCATAACCCACAACAAATTCATCAGGTATATCAAAGCCTTTATAATCTACTAGTATTTCAATCTTTCTTCTTTCTGGCTTATCGAGCAATGTACATATTTTTAAGCTTTTTGGCTTTCTCGAAAGAAGATTTTCACAAAGATAATGCAATGTCAAACCAGTATCAATAATATCCTCAACAATTAACACATGTTTATCCTCAATACCATCATCCAAATCTTTTATTATCTTAACCACCCCAGAACTTTCTGTTGTAAGGCCATAACTAGATACAGCGATAAAATCAATTTTTACAGGTATTTTTATATGTCGAATTAAGTCACTCAAAAAAACGCTAGCACCCTTCAACACGCCCACAAGAACCAATTTTTTATCACAATAATCCTTCGTGATATTTTCACCTAATTGCTTGACTTTCTCTCTAAGAACTTCTTCAGAAAACAATATTTCTTTAACATCCTTTTCCATTTGCATCACCTCATATAGTTTTATGGTAACAAGCTGTTAGTTAGAACAATCTAATTTTCATCAAAATTGACATATATCAAATTCGTTTCAGAGTGCCTAGCTAAAACATATAATAGATCCGATAATCTATTTATATACATCATTAGAAATACGTTGATAGTATCTGTCTTGCTTAGAGTTAGAATTCTTCTTTCTGCCCTTCTGCAAACAGTACGTGCCACATGTAAGTATGCACTGATATGATTGCTTCCAGGAATAATAAATTTATCAACCACATCTTCTTTCTTATAATACATATCAATAATACTTTCTAATACTTGTACATGCTCTTCATTTATTTTTTTAGAAAATTTAGCTCTATCTTTTGTGGCTAATTCTCCTGCTACATCAAAAAGCTCTCTTTGTATTCTTATAATAATATCTTGGAGTTCTTTTTCAGTTGCATAATTTCTAGCTAAACCAAGAAAAGAATTTAGTTCATCTATTGTGCCATAACTTTCTACCCTTGTGCTGTCCTTATCGATTCTAGTACTATCATACAAACTTGTTACTCCTTTATCTCCAGTTTTAGTATATATTTTCATATCTAAACATCTCCCACTTATATTTCATCGTCAATTTTATAGTCAACTTTTTCTATTATTTTATCTTTTTCAAGGACTATATTATTATCCTTACCATTATATTTATCAAGCTCATCCTTTATTTTGGATATTATATAAACTATTAAAACAGTGTCATCAACTAAGCCGAATGCTAGAATTGGGTCTGCTAATAAATCTATTGGGCTAATCAAATAAAGGATCCCTCCCATAATCATTAGCTTCTTATGAAGTTTTACTGTAGGATCCTTCAATAATTTAGGTAACAACAAGATGCGTCTAGCCAATGTAACTATAGCTTTGATCAACGAACCATTATAATTCATATTTGCACCCATAGTCTCTTAGCACCTTCCCATCTTATTAATATTGCATATTTACATTATAATTCAAATTATCAAAAAATTCTATTCATATAGTTTTTTTAAAAGAAAAAAGCAAAGAATATTTCTTTGCCTATCTACTACTTTCAAGTTCTGCATTTACTTTTTTGCCTTTTATCCTCATTTTTGTTATTCTTTTAAGAACTTTATCAGCAATATCTTCTGGGACTTGAACAAAAGTATATTTATCAAACATTTCAATATTGCCTATCTTTTTGCCAGGGATTTTCCCTTCATTTGCAATTGCTCCAAGTATATCACCAACTCTAACATGGTCTCTCTTACCAACACTTAAAAATATTCTTACCATCCCAGCTTCAGCTTCACTCTTACTGTCATGTTCATCTCGAATATCAAATTTATCTGTTGCTTCCTCAACGATTCCTACTCTTTCTTTTTCCATAATTAATTTTGCCAAAGCTGCAGCAACATCTATGGAACTGTACTCTTCTGAAATCATTTCAACCATAGACTGGTATGCTCCTAAATGTCCAGCCTCAATGGTACTAATAATTCTTTGTTTAAACATTTCTCGTTGTCTCTCTGCTAAATCAATTAATGTAGGTATTTTTTTTCTCTTGATCTTTGACTTTGTAAAATGTTCAATATTTTTCAAAAGATTTATTTGTCTACCAGTGACAAAAGTATAAGAAACTCCAGTTTTACCCGCTCTAGCAGTTCTTCCAATTCTATGTACATAATACTCCAAATCCTCTGGAATATCGTAATTTATGACCATAGTTATATTTTCAACATCAATTCCTCTGGCAGCTACATCTGTTGCTATCAACAATTCTATGGTTCCTTCTCTGAACTTCTTCATAACTCGGTCTCTCTGAACTTGCTTTAGATCTCCATGGATCGCTTCTGCAAAATAGCCTCTACTTTGAAGACTTTCTACTAGTTCGTCTACACCCTTCTTCGTTTTGCAAAAAATCACTCCAAGACCTTCTTTTTCCATGTCTAGAAGTCTGCATAACACTTCTAGCTTTTCATTGGGTCTTACTTCATAATAAAATTGTTCAACAAGAGGGACGGTAAGTTTTTCATGGACTACCTTCACTGTTTTAGGATCTTTTTGATAGTTTTTAGCAATTTCACGAATCTCTCTAGGTATAGTTGCAGAAAATAACACTGTTTGTCTTTGAGCAGGTGTTTCATTCAAAATACTTTCTATATCCTCCAGAAATCCCATGTCAAGCATTTGATCTGCTTCATCT
>JAGXRU010000192.1 GCA_018335765.1 Alkaliphilus sp. | reverse complement strand
ATCTCCAGGTAAATATAGAATGCTTTTTAGCATAGAGGATAAGCTAGGCGAGCCAATGGCACCTGTTATTAAATATTTCACAGTCAAAAACGGAGAACCAGAGATGAATCGGTTTTTAAACAGCATTCCAAGAACCACCGTAACCAACATTATTGAAAATATTATTGGACGAATTGAAAATTAAGTTTTGTGGGGGAGAGCTTTTTGAGTAAGGAGCAGTTTAAAACGATGTTATTAGCAATGCTTTTTTTACTAAGTATTACCCTTACCCAACAACTCTGGATTAGCATTCCATTAGCAGAAAACGTAGCATCTTCAGAAGCAGTTGGAAGCAATGACAGTCAAACCTATGACGATATAAAATTAATAGCGAATATAGTGAGCCCCCAAAGTTTTATCGTTAACTTTGGGGGTGGTCTTCATACGGTGTTTTATAGCGACTCCTATAATGTGTTAGAGGGAAGCACACAGGGGATTTGGTCGAAAACATTGAATTTGCTAAAAAACAACTATTTTGAAGAAAATGCAACCGTGGAAGAAATTTCCAGAGAACAGTGGGTAATAGCAAATAATTCAAGATCTTTACTTATGAATTTCGGGTATAGCCTACCTTTTGTTATATTGAAAAACATGGTGCAAGCTAAGGATGTAGGTATTGCCGGAAAAATAGCTGAAATCGACAGCATTTTAATAGGAGTTGTAGATGAATCGGAAATGTTTATGGCAAATCACGCTACTGGAAAATACTATCGCCTAAAGGGAATAAGCACAGGCAGCGACAGCTTTGCTGAAGTAGTCAATTACATAGAGGATAACGAACATACCGTATATTATGGAATTAGGGATATCTATGGAGATATGATCGCTGATAATGATATTTTAGAGAGTGATCGC
Source organism: Alkaliphilus sp. (assembly GCA_018335765.1). Classification (GTDB taxonomy): domain Bacteria; phylum Bacillota; class Clostridia; order Peptostreptococcales; family Thermotaleaceae; genus JAGXRU01. Next base: position 2,711 of record JAGXRU010000192.1, on the reverse strand, counting down.
TTAATACCTGTGACCTTAAAGGACAATGTTCCGAAAATTCAAGTTGTTCAAGAAATAGATATAAACAATGAAGCTCAGGTAGAGGCATTTGCCAGTACTTTTTTTGGTGCAGGTTTTGACTTTGTAAGAAGGATTACTGAGACTAATGGCTCTGTAATATATATGTATGGGTATGGTCAAAGAGCGTTAAAAATTGATGAAACTGGTGTAGTGGAATATAGAGAAGAACTAGAGCCTCAAAAGACTGTAGAAAATAATGGCTATTGGGAAGGATTGACCTCTGCTGTAAGATTTGTCAATGAACACGGAGGATGGCCAAATAAATACTCGTATCTTAAAGATATCGAAGAAATAGAAAGGGACAATAAAAAAGGGCATAGATTTATTTTTGGTTACAGGATTAATGGGATTCCAGTTTATTATAATGATAAGCTCAGCCCTGAGCCCATTGAAGTTGAAGTAGTTGGAAAACAGGTAATATATTATAAACGGTCGATAAAGAAAGAAAAAATAGATGTTGATTTTCTGGAAAAAGATGATGTGCAGGTCAACATTCTTACCCCCTTGCAGATAATAGATTTTAACTATTCAAATTTTGATATTATTAAATCCGATTATTTAGCTGCTTTGCTTGAAAAAGGCGTGGAACCTGACGAAAAGGAAATTGAAAGAGAAATATTGTCCTCTATAAAGTCTATAAAATTTGGATATTATGACCAACCAATGAGGGAGCCAAACAAATTGATACCTGTATGGATTATTCAGTTTGGACAATATATCTATTATTTTGACGCGTATAACGGAAAAATTGAATTCAGGTCAGAAGCGGTAATGGATGGTGAAGAATAATGGATTGGTCTAAAGCTAAAAATGTACTGATTATAGCATTTATCATTACAAATATTTTTTTGATCTATAATATTCAAAAAGATGTTTTTAATAAGGAGGCTTTGTCTGAGAACAATGCGAATAAGGTTAAAGAAGTTGTTGATATATTGGAGAAAAGAAATATAAAGGTTGAAGCAACAGTGCCTGTAGAAATGGCAGAATTGCCATTGTTAGAGGTTGAGTATATAATATACGACACTGAGGAAATGGAACAACTTTTTTTTGAGTATAATAGCAGTGAATCTTATATTAATGAACAGCTGTCATTCTCATCCAATAATAAAGTTCTTCACTATGAGAGAAACTTAGAAGGAATGAGTAGCAGCATTACTAATGAAAAACAAGCTAGGCAAGAGGCTGAAAGGTTTCTTGAGAATTATGGGTTCATGGGAAGTGATGTTATTTATTGGAACAGTTCTGTCACTGACGAGAAATATGAAATATTATTTAAACAGAAGTATAAGGGAAGAATTCTTGAACACAGTTATATGATATGTACTGTTTCAGAGTTTGGTGTGATATCATTCGAAAGAATGTGGCTTAGACCTTTGGAGTTTGGAAATATCAAGATGGAGATTTTTCCGGCCGCTAAGGGATTATTGAAGTTTATGGATGAATATGGTGGTTATACAGAAGCAGTAATTACTAATATAAGTCTGGTTTATTGGCTGGACCTCTCGAAAAATGACTTCACCGATCTGGAAAATATAGAATCAGGAACAGCTATACCAGCTTGGAGAATAGAATTGAAAAATGGTGAAACAAGCTTTATACCAGCCTTTTCAAATTATTGAAACAATAAAGTAGAAGAAAATATTGCTTCTGCTTTATTGTTTGAACTAATAAAGAAAATACAAAGGTCGCCTTAGGGATTTGCTCTCTTTTTTCTTGTTTTTTTTCTTCTATTATTTATACTTATCAAATTCATGTATTGATGATATAATAGTGTGGGATTTACATATTATACAAATTAGTGTATAAATAGCTTAATAATAAAGAAAACTCACCTATTGAAAGGATTGAATAATGCCATATGAGCAAGTTTGTTATTGAAGGTGGACAAAGATTAGAGGGTAGAGTTAACATAAGCGGTTTTAAAAATGCAGCAGTTGCTATCATACCGGCAACAATATTAGCGGGGGACAAGTGTGTCATTGAAAATCTTCCAAATATAGAAGATGTGCATGTATTAGGGAAAATACTAGAGGAACTAGGTGCCAAGGTTAAGTTTAACACTGAAAAAAATACAATGGATGTGGATACCAGCGGTATTGAAGAAGGTCATGTTTCCTATGAAATGGCAAAAAAACTTAGAGCATCCTATTACTTACTAGGTGCTTCTCTAGGAAGGTTTAAAAAGGCTAAGGTAGCATTTCCAGGAGGCTGTGACATAGGCACAAGACCAATAGATCAGCATATAAAAGGTTTTGAGGCTTTAGGTGCCAAAGTGGAAGTGGAGCATGGAATTATTCATGTTCAGGCAAAGGAATTAATTGGAGCAGAGATTTACTTGGATGTTGTTAGTGTCGGTGCAACAATAAACATAATGTTTGCTGCATGTAGGGCCAAAGGGGTAACTGTCATTGAAAATGCTGCCAAAGAACCCCATGTAGTGGATGTGGCAAACTTTTTAAATGCCATGGGTGCTGATGTCAGAGGTGCTGGTACGGATCTGATAAGAATCAATGGAGTTAATGAGATGAGGGGTTGTACCTATAGCATTATTCCTGACCAAATTGAGGCAGGTACATTTATGATTATGGCGGGAGCTACGGGTGGAGATGTGATCGTTGATAATATCATACCGAAGCATTTAGAGCCTA
>JAGXRU010000191.1 GCA_018335765.1 Alkaliphilus sp. | reverse complement strand
TTGGTTTTCCGATGAAACCCTCATCTATTTTCTTTTTCATAGCTATCAAGGACTTGTCAAACCTACGGTTATAGCCTATCTGCAAAATGTCCACCTTGTTTCTTTCAACGGTTTCCTTAATCAAATCAATTTCTTCAAGGGTCATGCCGAGAGGTTTTTCACAGTAGATATTTTTCACTCCGGCTTCTGCCGCCTCACATATCATTTGGGCATGGAAAGCAGAGTTTGAGGCTATAACGATGCCGTCTAAATTTTTGTCGCTAAACAATTCCTTATAATTTATTGTACCGTATTTTGGATTCATTTCTGCCATAACAGAATCAATTTCCTCCTGAACTGTACTGCATACAGCAGTCAGCTCTGCATTAGGCAGTTTGTAGTGGATGTTAGCCGCATGATTTCGGCCTAATCTGCCAAGTCCTATGATTCCAAGCTTTATTTTTTTCATTAATAAAATCCCTCCCTATTTAATTTATACTTTAAGTCTATTTAATACTGTAAAATCACAAAGCAATTATAACATATTTTGCAGAGTAGTAACAATTTTCTGTTTTTTTAAGAAAATCCTAAAATATTAACTGATTTAGCACAACGACAAATAGCTTTATGGGATTCCAAAACATGCTTAGCAATTTGTGGTAAGTAAATTGCGGACTAGACAACCACAAAGGCTTGAAATATAATAAAATCATAGTTTGTTGCGGGAAAAATGGGAAAATTCATTTAAATTTAAGGAGGAGAATATGTTAGAAAACTTTGGAGAATTTAAGTATGGTTATAATGAATTAACCAACATGGATAGCAAACATCAGAACATGCTTATGGACATAGGAATACAAAAAATGAAGGATAAGGATACAGTGACTTTTTCAGATGATAAAAAGGAGACGGTTTTACTGCTTCTTAAAGGAAGCATCAGCTTTAATTGGGCTGGAAATTCTAAAACGGCAGTGCGTAATTCTCTGTTTGATGAGAACCCTTTTGCTCTCCATGTTCCAAAAGGAGTGGACGTAGCTATAAAAGCTTCTGATGAGACAGAATTGCTGATACAAAAGACCACCAATGACAATGTTTTTGATCCCGTATTTTACAACCAAGAGGATGTTCAAAGCAGTGTCTTCGGGGAAGGGGTATGGAATGATACAGCCAGGAGGCTGGTAAGAGTAGTAATTGATTATGCTAACGCACCCTACTCGAATCTAGTTATTGGAGAAGTCATCAATTTCCCCGGCAAGTGGTCAAGCTACATACCTCACGGGCATGAACAACCTGAAGTCTATTTTTACAAATTTGATAAAGAGCAGGGTTTTGGGGCAGGCTTTATTGGTGACGATGTATATAAAATTAATCACAACAGCATATTATGCATCCAAGGCGGACCATCTCATCCACAAGTGGCTGCCCCAGGATATGCCATGCATTATTGTTGGCTGATCAGACACCTAGATAATAATCCTTGGATCAGCAGAAATAATGAGGTGCAACATGAATGGCTTTTAGAAAAGGATGTCAAGATTTGGCCTGAAAATCATGGGACTGTCGTGAAGATATAAAAACACAAGAGATAAAACATTAACTTGCAGACGTTTTGGTAAAAGGCTAAAATAGTATGAAGAAAACTTTCTAAAAAATATTGGGGATAAAGGTGCAATATGATAGATTTAGTAAAAAGTCTTATCAACAACTTAAGCTATGTAATAATTTTAGCCTTTATCATATCAAACTTGTCAATATTTAAAAAGATGATACAGCGAGATCAATTTAGACGATTTGACCTTATTGTCTTGTCTGTAACTTTTGCTACCTTTGGTATTATAGGTACCTATACCGGAACTGATGTAAATGGTGCTATAGCAAACACCAGAATCATAGGAGTGTTGGCTGGCGGAATTCTTTGCGGTCCGTTCGTAGGTATAGTATCGGGTTTTATTGCCGGTATTCACAGATTTTTTTATGATGTCGGGGGCATAACTACTATTCCATGTGCAATAACTACGGTTCTTGCTGGCTTTGTTTCTGCCTATATACATTTAAAAGGTAAAAAATATGAAAAATGGGTTTATGGTCTTTTCGGAGGTTTTTTAATACAGAGCATTGAGATGCTTTTAATTCTCCTTTTGTCTAAGCCTTTTTCTAGTGCCTTTGACATTGTTAAAAGCATATATTTTCCCATGAGCTTTACAAATGCATTAGGAGTAAGCATTCTCATCTTACTCATACAGAAAATCTTTAATGAGAAAGATCAAATTGCTGCAAAGCAAGCTCAGCTTGCTCTCGAAATTGCCAATAAGACACTACCCTATTTCAGAGAAATAAATAGCCATTCATTAAAACAGATATGCTCCATAATAAAGGATTCAACAGGAGCTATCGCAGTTGCAATTACTGATAAAAATATGATTTTAGCAAATGAAGGTCTAAGTTCGGATCATCATTTCAGTGGCGGAGCTGTTAAAGATGGGAATAATCTTATCATAAAAGCACCCCAAGAGATTGAATGCTCTTGTGAAAGCTGTCAGTTAAAATCTGTGCTTATTGTTCCTCTCAAAGAGGGGGAAGAAGTTATAGGCACATTGAAATTATACTATTCCAAGGAAAATGGCATATCATACACAAATGAAAAACTAGCCGTAGGATTATCGCAGTTAATATCTACTCAGCTTGAAATAAGTAAAGTAGTAAAACTCAAGGAATTGGCAACTAAGGCAGAAATAAAGGCACTTCAAGCTCAGATAAATCCGCATTTTCTCTTTAATGCACTGAACACTATCATTTCTTTTTTGAGAACCAGTCCAGATGAAGCACGTGAGCTAATAGTTAATCTATCGACCTATTTAAGATACAACATAGAAGAAACAAGTACTCTCGTTGATATCAGCAAAGAGCTTCAGCAGGTAAAAGCATATGTTGAAATAGAAAAAGCACGATTTGGAGTTAAACTTAATGTGTCCTATTGTATTGATGAGAATATTCAAATTAAAATACCTTCCTTAATAATACAACCATTAGTTGAAAATTCAATAAAGCATGGAATACTAATGGGCTCCGGTTCGGGAAATGTCAAGATAGAAGTGAAAAGGAACAATGCAAATGATGTTCAAATAACAATTGAGGACGATGGCATAGGTATTTCACAAGATTTCCTTCACAACTTTCATGCCGGAACGGTAAAGGAAAGCAAAATTGGCATGTCAAATGTGCATAACAGACTACGATATATTTATGGCAATGGTCTTAATATAGAGCGTCTTGCGCTTGGCACAAGAATTAGCTTTATTATTCACGACAATATGGGTGATAGGGCTTATATAACTTAAAAGTAATATGAAAGCGATTTTTTGTTCCATAGAAGAATGGAGGCTGTCAACAGCATGAATTGTATTATTGTAGATGACGAATATCCATCTATACAGGAGTTGAGCTTCTTTGTCACTAACTTCAGCGCCATCAAAATAGCAGAGAAATTTGATGATAGTGTTAAAGCACTAGAATATTTGCAAATGAATTCTGTTGATGTGGTTTTTCTTGATATAAACATGCCCAAATTGGATGGGCTGTCTCTTAGCCGAGTAATAAAAGCTTCAAAGTCAAAACCCTTACTTGTGTTTATCAGTGCTTATAGTGAATATGCCATTGAAGCCTTCGAAGTGGCTGCGTTTGATTATATTCTAAAGCCATACTCTGAAAGCAGAATAGTGGATACGCTGAAAAGACTTGAAAATTGTACTGCTATAAAGTGCAGCAACAAAAAGATAACCCTATCAAAAAACAATAAAATGTACGTGATGGGCATTGATGACATATACTATTGCGAAGCAAACGAGCATGAGGTTTATGTATATACAAAGGATGATAGATTCAAGGTTTCCTCCAGCCTGTCTGATTTTAATAAAAAACTAGTCCAAAGCACTTTCTTCAGATGTCACCGTTCCTATATTGTTAATATAGATAAAATAACAGAGGTTATCCCTTGGTTTAATAATACATATATTATTAAGCTGCAAGGGTTGAATTCAGAAATTCCGGTAAGTAGACAAAACATATCATTATTTAAACAGTTAATGGGTATATAATGCATTTTATGTATTCATTTTGTCATTTGATGCAGCAATAAATATTAAATCAAGATTCTGTTTTATAATATAACTATATTTAAATAAAATATAGGAGGTATTGTAAATGGTATCATTTTTCTTATCTATTGTCGCTCTGCTTCTAGGTTACTTTATTTACAGTAAAATTGTCGATAAAGCTTTTGGTGCAGACGAAAGCATCAAAACTCCGGCTATCAGGCTTGAAGACGGAGTGGATTTTGTACCGCTGCCTATGTGGAAAATATTCATGATACAATTATTAAACATCGCTGGTCTTGGACCGATTTTCGGTGCAATTGCCGGTGCGTTATGGGGACCTGTAGCTTTCCTTTGGATTGTACTTGGCTCAATATTCGCGGGTGGTGTCCATGATTATTTTTCAGGAATGTTGTCCGTAAGGCATGATGGTGCAAGTATTCCTGAAGTTGTTGGCAAGTATCTTGGACCTGGTTTTAAGAATTTCATGAGAGGTTTTTCTGTTATAGTTCTTATTCTTGTTGGTGTAGTGTTTATAACTGGACCTGCGAAGCTATTAGCCGGATTAACACCTGAAGCATTTGATACAGCTTTTTGGGTATATATAATATTCGCATATTATATATTAGCAACACTACTTCCAATAGACAAGTTAATTGGAAAAATATATCCTTTGTTTGGTATTGCGCTTATAGTAATGGCTTTAGGGGTATCAGGGGGTATCATATTTGGAGGCTATCACATCCCAGAAATTACTCTTGCTAACCTTCATCCAAAACAGCTTCCTATATGGCCATTGATGTTTGTAACTATTGCTTGCGGAGCTATTTCAGGTTTCCACTCAACCCAATCACCTTTGATGGCTAGATGTATAACTTCAGAAAAACAAGGGAGATCAATATTCTACGGATCTATGATCGCTGAAGGCATCATTGCCTTAATTTGGGCAGCGGCGGCAATCGCTTTCTTTGGTAACACCGGAGAATTGGCTGCTCAAATGAGTGCTAACGGTGGTCAAGGTTGGGTTGTAAGTACAATATCCAACACACTGCTTGGTCAAATCGGTGGAGCTCTTGCTATATTAGGAGTTGTTGCTTGTCCTATAACCTCAGGAGATACTGCTTTTAGAAGTGCAAGGCTTACAATTGCAGACTTCTTGAAGTTTAAGCAAGGACCTATCAAAAATAGACTTTTACTAACTATTCCTCTATTTGTAATCGGTTTTATATTGACAAAGGTAGACTTTAATGTAATATGGAGATATTTTGCATGGTCAAACCAAACGTTAGCAATGATCGTACTTTGGGCAGCAGCAATGTATCTGGCTATTAATAAGAAGTGTTATTGGATTGCTGCAGTGCCGGCTACATTTATGACGGCTGTATCAATAACTTATATACTAGTAGCACCAGAAGGCTTTAAGCTTGCGACTTCCACAGCTTACCCAGTAGGTATAGTAGTGACAGTTGGAGTGCTTGTCTTATTCCTAACAATAGCTAAAAAGAAAATACAAGAAGCTAAGACGGATCATGGAATAAAAGCGTAAAATTAATTTATACAGCCCTGCAAGCTTGAATTATTAAAGTTTGCAGGGCTATTTTTTTATAAAGATAAAAAGTTAAAAACTACTCATGCTGACAAGGAAAATCATGGCTTAGGTTTACAAAGTGTACATAAATCCCTAGAAAAATATTCTGCCTCAATGAGTTTAGATCATACAGATAAAATTGTTTACGTAGATGTGCTCCTCATATGCCTTTTTCGATGAGCCTCCCAAACGTGGAAAGGATATGAACGATTATCTGAAAATTTTATTGGGTTTGCAGCGCCCACAGGAGCTTGAAAGGCTGTAACCGAATGGTTGGTTGATTTCATAGCATGAAAGGGGTATAATATAGCTACAATGTTACTACAAGGAGTTGATACCATGCAAATTAAACCATCCGCAAGCATCCGGCAAAATTACAATGAAATTGCGGCTTTGTGCAAATCTTCCGGGGAGCCTGTGTATCTTACCAAAAACGGCGAGGGTGATCTTGTGGTTATGGATATAGATACCTTTGTCCGCCGTGAGAAAATGCTAAAGCTGCGTGAAGAACTGCTGGCTGTTGAGGAAGACCGTCTGGCCGGACGCGCCGGAGTGACACCGGATGAGCTGGACAGATATCTGGACAGCATTATTGATGAGGTGGAACATGGAAAAGAAGCCTCAATATAAGGTGATTGTTTCCGACCGTGCCCGTCAGATGCTGGCGGGCCATGTGCGTTTTCTGGCACAAAAAAGTCCTGCTGCCGCCCGCAGAACAAAGAATGAATTGATGGACGCTATCCGCTCCCTCTCCACCATGCTGGAGCGTTTTCCTTTTCTCAATGCTGAATTTATACCATTAAACAAGTATCACAAGATGTTTGTTGAGAAGTGGTATCTTATTCTGTATCAGATTAAGGATCAGACGGTGTATGTTGATTATATTGTGGATTGCAGACAGGATTATGGGTGGCTGGTGAAGTAGAATTATTTATACTAACACGCAGACAAACAGGAATTTATTGAGTGGAACACTCAAAATAAAGGTAACTATTATAGAGAGCGAGGCAAATGCAATATGTGGCAATGTCCTAAGTGCAGACGGGAGTTCAAGAACACAAATCAAGACCATTATTGCGGCGAGCCGCCGAAAACGATTGATGCCTATATTGATGCACAACCGGAGGATATTCGGCCGTTATTAAATCAAGTGCGAGATACGCTCCGTGCCGCACTCCCATATGCAGAAGAGCGTATCTCGTGGAGCATGCCAACTTACTGGCGCAAACAAAATATAATCCACTTTGCGGCATTCAAAAAGCACATCGGGCTGTACCCTGGCGATAAGGCTGTTGAGCATTTCAGCGAAAGGCTCACGGAATACAAAACAAGCAAAGGCGCGGTGCAGTTTCCGTACAGCAAGCCGTTACCACTCCCGATTATTGCCGAAATTGC
>JAGXRU010000190.1 GCA_018335765.1 Alkaliphilus sp. | reverse complement strand
TATTTGCTATACGCAAAATTCTTGTCTGCAAGGATGTATACCCTGTATTTTATGATAAAATCACTAAAAAAGCAACACTTTTTTAGTTTTAGCGTTGCTTTTACTACTTCTGTGTTGCATTTGCTATTTTTGCGTTGCATTTAATACTTCTCAGTTGCATTTAGTTTTGCAACTAACGGTTTTTTTTTTGAATTTATTTGCAATTGTTTGAAGTATTATGTAAAAATCCCTCCGCTGTTTCTAGCGCAAGGGATTTTCTATTATTCCTTAATCCATTATTTCAATTTCATCCTCTGTTTTAATAGTTCCACCTACTAAAACCTTAGTAAATATTCCTTCTGTAGGCATGACACAATTCCCTACTTGATGAAAAATGGCACACTTTGTATGACATTCCTTACCGATTTGTGTCACCTCATGGACAGTTTCTCCTATTTTCATCTTAGTTCCGATCTCTAGGTTGTAAAGCTCTATTCCTTCGGTAGTCAGGTTCTCTGCAAACTTTCCAGTGCAAAGACCTTCTATTCCCAGTGCCTTCATTTTATTTATACTCTCAATACCCAACAGGCTGACCTGTCGATGCCAATTCCCCGCATGTGCGTCGCCAACCAGTCCGTGGTCGACTTCAAATCTGCCTTCGTCTATAGTCTTCTTGGGAACACCTTTTTTCTCGCTGATATTTATTGCTATAACTTTGCCTCTCATTTTTCGCCTCCTATACGGATTATTAATTCAGAGAATGAATTCTTCTCTGCAATGCCTAATCATCGCTATGCCACAGGGGACAGTTCCTCTGTATTTCCTGCGGTTGCTGGCTTCGCCAACAATACAGACGAACCGTCCCCATGGCTACGCTCTTCAGATGTTATTCTGTTCTGAGAAAATCTCCTGATTTTCCACCTGTTTTCTTTACAAGTCTTATGTTTTGAATAGTCATTTCTTTATCTACAGCTTTACACATATCATAAATAGTTAGTGCAGCTACAGACACAGCATGTAACGCTTCCATCTCAATTCCGGTCTTACCCACGGTTTTAACCATTGCTTCTATATTAATAATAGCATTCTCCATATCGAGTGTGAAATCCATCTCTACCCCAGTTATAAAAATATTATGACACATGGGAATAATTTCACTGGTTTTTTTTGCCCCCATTATTCCAGCCACCTGTGCCACTGATAACACATCTCCTTTTTTCAATTTTCCTTCCCTTAACATCTCCATAGTGTCATGAGAAACATGAACCTCTCCCCTAGCAACGGCTATTCTGGAAGTGTCTTCCTTTTCCCCCACATCCACCATTTTTGCTCTGCCTTTTTTATCTATATGCGTCAGCATTAGCATTTAGCCTCCTATTCGCACCATATCTCTTATTATGGGTTTATTATTTGTTTCATTTAAGGAATGTTCTGTTGGCTTTGCTAATATAGCATCTCTGATGGCTCCTGTTAACTCTTTCTTCCCTTGCCTGATAAAGGGTTTAATATCAATTTCCTGATTAGAGTGCAAGCATGGTTTTAGTTTTCCATCAGCAGTGAGTCTAATCCTATTACAATATCTGCAAAAATGACTGCTTATGGAGTTAATAAATCCAATCTTACCCGAAGCACCAGTTAATCTATAGTAACTTGCAGGACTACTCTTGTCACCATCAGTTTCCGGAATCAGGTCAGGAAGCTTCGCTTTTATGGCATCGTTGGAAATAAAATGGCTCTTTGACCAGCTACTAGCCTGACCTATGGGCATAAGCTCAATAAATCTAACATCAATACCCTCTTTAGTAAGCTCTGCAAAGTCCACTATTTCGTTATCATTAAAGCCTCCGATCACCACTATATTTATTTTTATTGGACAAAGACTGACATTCTTTGCTGCTTCAATACCCTCAAATACCTCTATAAGGTCACCGCCTCTGGTTATCTCATGGTATTTTTCTTTATTCATTGTATCCAAGCTAATATTTACACGCTTAAGCCCGACATCTTTTAAATCCTTGGCATACTTCTTCAGCAACAGTCCATTGGTTGTTAATGCCAGATCATCAACTCCATTTAAGGTTGCAATCTTTTCAACTAACTGTAGTATTCCCTTTCTGACTAATGGCTCTCCTCCGGTTAATCTCACTTTATTTATGCCGAGATCTACAGCCGCTTCTACAACTTTAAAAATTTCTTCCAATGAAAGAATTTGATTATGACTCATTTTTCTGATTCCTTCAATAGGCATACAATATCGACATCTTAAATTGCATAGATCTGTTACGGATACTCTAAGATAGTTTATCTTCCTTCCCAAGGCATCTATCATTTTTTCCCCCTATTTAACCATTAATCTTTCGTGTTTACCCTTAATTTTTAATTTTTAATTCTTAATTCTTATTTTCTAATTCTTAACTTCCAACCATCTCAACCTCTCCCACATTCTCCAGTCTATATCCTCCCATTTCTTCCAAGGAAGTCTTGAATTCTGAAGATTTCAAGACTTTAACAAAGCTCTGTATCATATCGGTTTCCAGATATTTGCTTGGAATAGCAAAGTCATAGGCTTCTTCTCCAATGGGTACGAAGTCTAGCTCCATTGCCTTAGCTGCAGAGTATACACCTACCCCCACATCTGCACTGCCCGATAAAACAGCCGCTGCTACAGCCATATGGGTTGTCATTTCTCTATGATAACCTGCAACATGATCTGGATCTATATTCTTTAGCTTAAGCTGGTAGTCCACCAACATTCTGGTTCCAGCACCTCTTTGACGATTCACAAACAGAATGCCTTTCTTCAACAGATCCTCAAAGGATTTAATTTGCTTAGGATTACCCTTTTGCACAATAAAGCCCTGTATTCGACTGACACCCCTAATGATAGCCATATCAATATTTGATAAATACTTCTTAATATAAGCAATATTATAAAGACCTGAATCTTCATCCAGCAGGTGGATTGGAGCAATATGTGCTTCTCCCCTCTTAATTGCCATTATCCCCCCCATACTTCCCACATGTGCTGAAGACAAAAAATACTTGGAACCGAGGTTATGCATAAAGTTTCCAACTAGATCCATTAGCAAATCATGACTTCCTATGGACACAATGGTATTGTTGATTTCAGTGAGTTCTTTCAATAATTCAACCTGTACAGTTTCTCCGGCCTCAATACCTTCGCTGTTTTGGGGAACAACCAACACTCCATCAGCCCTTACCAAAGACATGGTAACACCTGCCCCCCTATTAAGAGGTGTGGCAATTAATTTTCCATCTACTCTTCCTATCTTCATTCTTATATATTCTCTGTGCTGAAGCGAGGAAATAATTCTTTTAGATACCACCGCTTCTACCAGCCTTCTTTCTTCATCTCTCAACCCTTGAAATTTTTTTATGAGAGGCTTCGCGAAGGTTTCAAATACAAAGTATGCAGACACAGGATAACCTGGTATCCCAATAATTGGTTTATCCTTAACAATACCTAGAATTGTTGGCTTCCCTGGTTTTGCAGCAATACCATGAACCAATACCCTTCCCAATTCCGAAACAAGGCTGGCGGTATAGTCCTCTAAACCGGCAGAAGAACCAGCATTTACAATTACCAAATCGTTTTCATCTATTGCCTTTTCTATGTTATCCTTTAACATTTTATAGTCATCAGGAACAGTCTTGTATCTTCTGGGCTCTCCACCCAGTTCTTTTACCATTGCTTCAAATACTCTTGAGTTAGACTCTATAATGCTCCCCATCTGCATAGGCTCTCCAGGTTCTATGATTTCCGTACCAGTTGGGATAATTCCTACTTTAGGTTTTCTATAAACCCATATGTCAGTTATTCCAGCACTTAGCAAAGCCCCCATATCTACAGGGCGTATTTTGTGATTGGAGGGTATAATAAGCTCGTTTGCCACAATATCCTCACCGATAGGTCTTATGTGTTGCCAAGGAGAAGCAGCCTTTATAATTTCAACGGTATTTTCATCCAACTCAACTACATCTTCAATCATAATTACCGAGTCATAGGGTTCATGTATAGGATCTCCGGTATCCACATATATAAAATCCTTGTTTCTATGAAGCAATAAAGGGTTCCCCTCAGAAGCTCCAAAGGTGGCAATAGCTTTAACAGCTATTCCATCCATAGCCGATGCATTAAAGTTCGGCGAGGAATATCTTGCAAAAACAGGGGTAGCTGTGACCCTTTCCAAAGCTTCAATCACCTTTATGCTTTCAAGGTTAGGCTTGTCAAAATTATTCTTCAATTGATCAGAAATGCTTTGTAGTGCTTTTTCAACTTCAATATTTGAAAGGTATACATTTCTTTTGTTTTGTTTCAAAATAATCTCCTCCCATGCAGATATTCTTGCCTCATTATGTTAAAGCAGATATACATCCACCTTTTCTCCCTTTTTAACACCTTCCTTGTTGGTATCTATCTTAATATAGCCTTGTGCTCTGGTCATCAAAGAAATAGCCCCTGATTTCCCGTGAATTGCCTTGGCTATATAATCCTCTCCCGATTTTTCTATAATCACCATTTGATATGTTTCCTTGCCCGGCGATGAGTGAATATTTGTATCTGCCAGTGCCTGCAAAACTATGTTTTTCTCAATCTCGTATTTCATGATGTCATGAATCAAGTATTCAACAAATATTTTGAATACGATCATTGCCGATACAGGATGTCCAGGTAGTCCAAATAATGCTGCATTTCCTGCTTTCCCGATAATAGTAGGCTTTCCAGGTTTTACTGCCACTCCATGAACGAACATTCCCGGTTCTCCCAGATCATCAATCACTTTTGCGGTAACGTCCTTGGTGCCTACAGAACTTCCCCCTGATATGATTACTATCTGATTTTCTTTAACCAGAGGCTCCAGAATTTTTATTAGAAGATGGTAGTCATCCTTTACCACTGCTTTAAATGTAACCTCGCATCCCATTTGTTCTGCCATCGCAGAGATGGTGTAGGTATTTATATCTCTGATTTTCCCAAAAGGCACCTCTTCATCCGGACTTACAATCTCATCCCCAGTGGAGAGAATCGCTACTCTTGGTTTCTCCAAAACCTTTATATGCTTGATTCCGACTGCCGCCAAGGCTCCAATATCCTGTGGCTTCAACCTTCTGCCCTTTTTTAATATCAACGAGTCCTTTTTTAAATCTTCTCCCTTTAGAACCATTCCATCCCCAGGCGCCACCGATCGGTGAACAGCAATGGTATGGCTGTCCAAAAGCTCCACATATTCAATCATCACTA